>NZ_JBLZPH010000080.1:0-5948 GCF_049199205.1 Shinella sp. M31
GACGTAAGCCGTTGTGGAGCTGGTGCCCATCAGCGAGCCGGCGACGATCGCCGTGCTGTCGGCCAGAAGCGCGCGGCCGAGGCGGCTCTTCTTGCCTTCCTGGATGAGGTTGGCGCGCTTGGCGACGCCGATCAGCGTGCCGGTCGCGTCGAACACTTCGACAAGAACGAAGACCAGGATGACATGCACCAGGCCGCCATGCAGCGCGCCCATGATGTCGAGCTGCAGGAAGGTCGGCAGCATCGACGGCGGCGCCGAGACGATGCCCTGGAACTGGCTGACGCCGGTGACCCAGGAGAGGATCGTCACGGCAAGAATGCCGATCAGGATCGCGCCCTTGATGCGCAGCGCATCGAGCACGGCGATGATGAAGAAGCCGAGGATGGCGAGCAGCGGGCCGGTCGCCTTGAGGCTGCCGAGGCCGACGAGCGTTGCCGGGTTGTCGACGACGATGCCAGCGTTCTTCAGGGCGATGATGCCGAGGAACAGGCCGATACCGGCGGCAATGGCGCTGCGCAGCGAATGCGGAATGCCTTCGATCAGCCAGCTGCGCACGCCCGTAACCGTCAGGATCACGAAGATGAGGCCGGAGATGAAGACCGCGCCCAGCGCCTGCTGCCAGGTGAAGCCCAATGCCGCGACAACGGTGAAGGCGAAGAAGGCGTTGAGGCCCATGCCGGGCGCCATGCCGATCGGCCAGTTGGCGACGAGCGCCATGACGAGCGAGCCGAGGGCTGCCGCCAGACAGGTCGCGACGAAGACGGCATCCCGGTCCATGCCCGTAGTCGACAGGATATCCGGATTGACGAAGATGATATAGGACATAGTGAGGAAGGTCGTCAGACCCGCCACCACTTCGGTGCGCACGGACGTGCCGTGCTCACTCAGCTTGAACAGCTTTTCGAACATGTTTTCTCCCCCTGGCGCGGCCTGAGGCGGCACCGTGCTGAACCTCCGGGCAAATGCTCCTCCAGCAGCCCGGAACCAAGCCGACGCCTCGCAACTGCGAACCGCCTGCCCGCGAGACACCCCGCGTCCGCGCGCCGCTGTCCGCCGGAAGCCGGCCGCGGTTGATCACAGTTTCGTCATATTGCTTGTTTGGGCACAATTTTGCCAGCGGGGCATTTCCCCGGATTTTCGCGAAACTCTTTCACGATTAGCCCGCCGGGCCTCAGGTCACGTCACTCGCAGACGTCGACCCATTCGCCCTTGACGAGGCTTGCCATGCGGTCGGGCGCGATACGCACCGCCGCATTCGTCGCGCCCGCCGCCGGAACAACCTCCTCGAAGGCTTTCAGCGACACGTCGCAATAGACCGGAACCGGCGCCGGCAAGCCGAAGGGGCAGACGCCGCCCACGGGATGCGACGTGACGGCCAGCACCTGCTCGGCATCGAGCATGCGCGGCTTTGCGGCAAAACGATCCTTGAATTTCCGGTTGCTCAGCCGCGCCGTGCCTGCCGCGACCAGAAGCACGGTCTCGTCGCCGATCCGCAGGCAGATCGTCTTGGCGATCTGTTCGGGCGCCACGCCATGCGCCTCGGCCGCGAGTGTCACGGTCGCCGAACTCTGCTCGGTGACGACAACGGCGATGTCGGGGGCGTTTTCGGCGAAGAAGGTGCGGACGGATTCGAGAGACATGCCATTTCATAACCAGTCCGGCGGCCCCGATGCAAGGGCCGCCGGAAAGCAATGCATGCGATGCTTTTCTCAGGCGTAGATGCCGCCCGTCGGATTGGTGCCGACGGTGGAGCCGGGCAGATAGGTCGTCGCCTTGCCATAGGTGTTGATGACGCCGTTCGTCTCGGCAATGTAGCGGCTGCCTGTCGCCGTGCCGGAAACCGTCAGGTTCGAGAGCGCGATCGAGGCGCAATTGGCCGCCGCCAGGAAATGCGTGAAGGCGGGCGTGCCCGTCAGCGTGATCGTGCGGTTTGCCCCGACCACATAGCCCATGCCGATATTCATGTGCCTGCGCCCGCCGCCGGAAATCGTATAGTCCTCCTCAATGGCGATATGGCAGGGATTGTCCGCAAAGATATGATCCGCATTGGCGCCGACCGCGCCGAATTCGAGTTTGCCGGTGCGCAGATAGACGCCATTGCCCACGGAGAGCGCGTGGATGAGATCCGTGGCGATGACGAAGCGCAGGCCGGCGACGCGCACCTGCGCGCCGTTGCGAAAGCTCAGGCCCGAACTCAGGACGACCGAAGCCGGCGTCGTCTCGTTGCCCTTGATGATCAGCGTGCCCCCGCCGATGAGCGACCGGGCGACGGTGGCGCCGGCGGCATAGGTGCCGTTCGCCAGCTGGATCGTCACGTCGAAACTCGCGCAATCCAGCTTGTGCGCCTCGTCGACGGCCTTCTGCAGGGTCGCAAAGGCGGCGCCCGCGCTGAGGCCGGTGTTGCTGTCGTTGCCCGTCGTCGCGACATAATAGGTGCGCGCCGCGGTGAGCTGGATGCGCAGGCCCGTCGCACCGGCCGGGAAGGAAACACGCCCGGAGTTGCGGTCGACGGTGACGGCATCGACAAAGGTGGAGCCGTTCGCGCTCACCTTGAGGCGGAAATCGTCGCTTCCGGCCGTACCGATCTCAGCCCTGCCCGAAAACGCCGTCTGGAAGAGAATGGATGCGGTGTCCGTGGCTGCCGCCTTGTTGATCTTGAGCTGGTGCCCCGCACCCTCATGGGTGAACAGCGAGGCGTCGCCTGCGAGCGCGAGCCGGTTTGGTGCCGTCGCGGTCGCATTGAGGCCGAGCCTGTCCGGCAGGGCGACATTAAAGGCGGAAAGCGCCCAGTCGCTGGAACCGAAGGTGAGAAGCACATTCTCATCCACGGCATAGGCAAGCCAGCCGGTGCGCGGCATGTAGAACACCCAGACGCCATCCTGCCAGGCCGCGACATGCTTTTCGCGGCCCGCCCATGCGCCCGTGGCACCCGCCGGCACGATGTAGCGGACACCCGCGGCAGGCGGTGGCGGCGGTGTCGCGACGCTCCGGCTCGTCACGGCAAGCTGCACGACCGCATCCAGCGCCTTGATGGCCTCGTTATGGGTGACGTGTTTCTGCGCCTGGGAGGGAAGGATGTAGGGCAGGGCGAGATTTTCGGTTGCGTCCATGGTCGTCCGGTTTCCAGTTTGCGTTCGCACGATTTTAGGATGCCGCAGCAAACCGGGGAAAATCCGCAGCAATATTCGACCAGGGCCGCCCGAACGGGTTGCGTGGACGAGACGCTAGCAGATGAGCCTTCGGCGCACATCCGCAAACGCTTATCAATCTGATAGGCTTATGAAACACGCACATTGACTTTTGTCAGCATGAATGACTAATGTCAGAATACCGAACGAAAGAGCCGAAATGCCCGTCCGACCGAACGACCAGATCATTCACAAGGCCGCCTGGCTCTACTACACGCATGGCCTGCGACAAGACGAGGTCGCGCAGCGGCTCGGCATCTCCCGTGCCTCGATCGCCATGTATCTGCGCAAGGCGCGCGAGATGGGCATCGTCACGATCTCGACCTCCTCGGAACTGTTTTCCGATGACGTGCTGGCCCGCGAGCTGGAAGATGCGACGGGGCTCACCACGGCCTGGCTTGTGCCGGAAGACCGGCAGGCAATGGACCCGGCGGCGGAAATGCCCGTCGTCGCGGCTTCGGTCTTCCTCGAGCTCATCAACAAGGGCGACCGGATCGGCGTCGCCTGGGGCCGCACGGTCTATCACATCGCCGACGTCATGCCCTTCGCCGACCTGCGCGGCGTCACCGTCGTGCAGCTCTGCGGCAATCTCGGCGCGCCCTATTCCTACCGCCCGGACCAGTGCACGACGGAAATCGCCCGGCGCCTGAACGCCGAAGGCATCAACTTCTATGCGCCACTCGTGCTCTCCTCCGAGCGCCTCGCCGAGGAACTGCGCGGCGAGCCCGTCATCCGCGAGCAGCTTGCGACGATCTCGGATTGCAATCTCGCACTCTATTCCGTCGGCGGCATCGAAGATGACAGCCACCTCGTCAAATGCGGCGCGCTGTCGGCCGCCGACATGCATGCCATGGGCGAGAAGGGGGCCGCCGGCGTCATTGCCGGCCAGCTGATCGACCATGACGGCCAGTGGATGGACTGCAACCACAACCGGCGCTGCATTTCCGCCGATCTCGATTCCATCAGGGCGATCCAGAAACGCATGCTCGTCGTGCAGGAAGACAACAAATTCGAGCCGCTGATGGCGGCGCTGAAGGGCGGCTTCGTCTCGCACCTCATCGTCACCACGTCGATGGCGCGCCGCATTTTGGGACGCTGGGAAAAGGGCGGCTCGGGCAAGGCTTGAGCCAAATGTTTGGGGTCCGCCGATGCCGGCCGGGCCGGTTTATCGGGAGGCTGACACGATGGAAAATCTCTGGCGCGACGACGAGGCGGAAAAGGTCGTCGCGAGCTATGCCGCAAAGGGCGTCAACCGTGATCTGGCGCTGCGCACCTATACGACCCGCCTGCTCGGCGGCGAGCCCCGGCTCGTGCTGCATGGCGGCGGCAACACCTCCGTGAAGACCGAAGTGACCGATCTCGTCGGCGACACGCATGCGGTGCTCTGCGTCAAGGGCAGCGGCTGGGACATGGGCGTAATCGAGCCGCCGGGCCTGCCGGCGGTCAAGATCATCGCGCTCCTCAAAAGCCGCAAGCTCGACAAACTCTCGGACGAGGACATGGTGACGCTGCTGCGTGCCAATCTCATCGATCCCGCCGCACCGAACCCCTCGGTGGAAGCGCTGCTGCACGCCTTCCTGCCGCACAAATTTGTCGATCACACCCATTCGACCGCCATCCTCGCCATCGCCGACCAGGCGAAGAGCCGGGAGATGAGCACCGAACTCTTCGGCACAAAGATGGGCTTCGTGCCCTATATCATGCCCGGCTTCGCGCTCGCCAAGGCCGCTGCCGAAGTGTTCGAGCAGGACCCGACGGTCGAGGGCCTGATCCTCGACAAACACGGCATCTTCACCTTCGGCAACACCGCCAAAGAAGCCTATGACCGGATGATCCACTACGTCACGGTCGCCGAGGACCATGTGAAGGAAAACGGCCGCAACCCCTTCACGCCGGCCACGCTGCCGTCAAAGCTCGCAAGCCCGGCCGATATCGCCCCGATGCTGCGCGGCGCCGTCGCCGTCGACAAGGGCGAAGGCCGCTACGACCGCATGGTCAGCGTCTTCCGAGCCTCGCCGGCCATTCTCGATTTCGTCAACGCGGCCGAGGTCCGGGACATGGCCGCGCGCGGCGTCTCGACGCCCGATCTCTCCATCCGCATCAAGACCGGCCCGATGGTGCTGCCGGCACCGGCCAGCGACGATCTTGACGGCTACCGCGCCGTCATCGACCAGCATGTCGCTGCCTTCGCCGCCGACTATGCCGAATATTTCCGCAGCAACGACGCCCGCGACGACGTCAAGCGCATCATGCTGGACCCGATGCCGCGCCTGACGCTGGTGCCCGGCCTCGGCATGTTCGGCCATGGCCGGACCTTCAAGGATGCGACCATCGCCATCGATGTCGGCGAGATGTGGATCGAGGCGGCGCGCGATGCCGAGTCCGTCGGTCGTTTCGAGCCGGTCAGCCGTCCCGATCTCTTCGATCTCGAATACTGGTCGCTGGAACAGGCGAAGCTCGCCGGCGCCAAGCCGAAGCCCTTCACCGGCCAGGTCGCCATCGTCACCGGCGGGGCCGGCGCGATCGGCGCGGCCGTCGTCAAAGCCTTTGCCGCCGAGGGCGCCCATGTCGTGGTGCTCGATCTCGATGGCGAGAAGGCGGCAGCGGTCGCCAAGACGGCCGGCAACAACTCCATCGGCATCGCCTGCGATATCACCGATCCCGTCTCCGTCCGCACCGCCTTCGACAAGGCGGTCGCCACCTTTGGCGGTGTCGATATCGTCGTTTCCAATGCGGGTGCCGCCTGGGAAAGCCCGATCG
>NZ_JBLZPH010000081.1:0-2558 GCF_049199205.1 Shinella sp. M31
ATATAGCCGTCGAAGACGCCCGACTTGTCGCGCTTCACTTCCGAGAGGATGACGCCCTTTTCCTTGATCATGACCGGGGCCGAGACCATGTTGACGTCAGCAACCTGCGGGCGGATGAGGCCGGCAAGCACGGCGCTCGTCAGCGCCTTGGTGTTCATCGACGCGGTCGCGCCGTCATAGAGGATCTCGATTTCCTTGATCGCGCTTTCCGTAACCTGTCCGACGAAGGCGCCGAGCACATCCGCAAGGCGGATGAAGGGCTTCAGGATCGGCGCTTCCTCGGCGGTGATCGACGGCATGTTGATGGCGTTGGAGACGGCGCCCTTGACGAGGTAATCCGACATCTGCTCGGCGACCTGCAGGGCGACGTTCTCCTGTGCTTCCGTGGTGGAGGCGCCGAGATGCGGCGTGCAGACGACGTTTTCCAGGCCGAAAAGCGGGCTTTCCGTCGCGGGCTCAACTTCGAACACGTCGAAGCCGGCACCTGCGACATGGCCGGACTTGATGGCTTCGGCAAGGGCTGCCTCATCGACCAGACCGCCACGGGCGCAGTTGATGATGCGAACGCCCTTCTTGGTCTTGGCCAGCGCTTCCTTGTTCAGGATGCCGCGGGTCTTGTCGGTCATCGGCACGTGCAGCGTGATGATATCGGCGCGGGCGAGCAGGTCGTCCAGCTCCACCTTCTCGACGCCCATTTCCTGGGCGCGTTCGGCCGAAAGGAAAGGATCGTAGGCAATGACATGCATGCCAAGGCCGATGGCCTTCTTGCAGACGATGCCGCCGATATTGCCGGCGCCGATGACGCCGAGCAGCTTGCCGGTGATTTCGACACCCATGAACTTCGATTTTTCCCACTTGCCGGCCTGGGTCGACTGGTCGGCGGCCGGCAGCTGGCGGGCAACGGCGAACATCAGCGCGATGGCGTGTTCGGCGGTCGTGATCGAGTTGCCGAAGGGCGTGTTCATGACGATGATGCCGCGGCGCGATGCAGCCGGGATATCGACATTGTCGACGCCGATGCCGGCGCGGCCGATGACCTTGAGGTTGGTCGCGGCGGCGATCAGCTTCTCCGTCGCCTTGGTGGCCGAGCGGATGGCGAGGCCGTCATAGTTGCCGATGATCTCGGCGAGCTTTTCCTTGTCCTTGCCGAGCTTCGGCTGGAAATCGACTTCGACGCCGCGATCGCGGAAAATCTGGACGGCGGTTTCCGACAATTCGTCAGATACGAGTACGCGAGGTGCCATGGGAGGCCTCCTTAAATCGGTCTGGGGAGATGAGACAAAGGGTGGCTTCGCCCATGGGACGAAGCCGGTCGCGAAAATCAGGCCGCCGCCTTGGCAAGCGTCGCCTTCTGGGTCTCGAAGGCCCAGGTCAGCCAGGGCATCAATGCCTCGAGATCGGCGGTGTCGATGGTCGCACCGGCCCAGATGCGCAGGCCCGACGGGGCATCGCGGTAGGCGCCGATGTCAAAGGCGACACCCTGCTTGTCGAGAAGCGATACGAGGCCCTTGGCGAAAGCAGCCTGGGCGTCGGCGTCGAGCGCCAGCACATCCTTGTCGGCAATCGTCAGACACACCGAGGTGTTGGAACGCGTCGCCGGGTCCTTGGCGAGGTTCTCGATCCAGTCGTTCTGCTCAACGAAATCGAAGATGACCTTGGCATTGGCATCGGCGCGGGCCATCAGCCCCTTGAGACCGCCGACCTGCTTTGCCCAAAGCAGCGCATCGATGTAATCCTCGACGCAGAGCATGGAGGGTGTGTTGATCGTCTCGCCCTGAAAGATGCCCTCGATGATCTTGCCGCCCTTGGTCATGCGGAAGATCTTCGGCATCGGCCAGGAAGGCGTGTAGCTCTCGAGGCGTTCCACAGCGCGCGGTGACAGGATGATGACGCCATGTGCGCCCTCGCCGCCCAAAACCTTCTGCCAGGAGAAGGTGACGACATCGAGCTTGGCGAAATCGAGGTTCTGCGCGAAGGCGGCCGAGGTCGCGTCGCAGATCGTCAGGCCCTTGCGGTCAGCCGGGATGAAATCGGCGTTCGGCACGCGCACGCCCGAAGTCGTGCCGTTCCAGGTGAAGACCACGTCACGGTCGAAATCGATCGTGGAAAGGTCGGGGAGAAGGCCGTAGTCGGCCGTGATCTTGCGCGTGTCCGGGAGCTTCAGCTCCTTGACGACGTCCGACACCCAGCCCGAACCGAAGCTTTCCCAGGCGACCATGTCGACGCCACGCGGGCCGAGCAGCGACCACAGCGCCATTTCGACGGCACCGGTGTCCGAAGCGGGCACGATGCCGATGCGGTAATCCGCGGGAACTTCCAGGACGTCACGGGTGAGATCGATGGCCTGCTTGAGCTTGGTCTTGCCGATCTTGGCGCGGTGCGAACGACCGAGAGGTGCATCGGAAAGCGCATCGAGCGACCAGTTGGGGCGCTTCGAGCACGGGCCAGAAGAAAAATGGGTATTGTTCGGACGCACGTCCGGCGGTGTGACGGTCTTCGTCATGATCGCTATCCTTCCAGATAGATAGCTCCTCGTTGGGGAGGAGTGTCCCGCCGCC
>NZ_JBLZPH010000081.1:2829-20293 GCF_049199205.1 Shinella sp. M31
ATATTTGAACATCTTGCCGCCGGCGGTGTCGGAATAGCGGTAGCCGACGTCGAGCTTGATGCGGTTTGTGAGATCCACCGAGGCACCGGCCATCAGCGCGTAGGTGAAGCGCCAGCTGTCCTCGCCTTCCGCCTTGTCCTTGACATAGGCTGCGCCCGAGCAGGTACCGGTGCCGTTTTCGCAATAGGGATTGAAGGTCGTATCCTCCCAACGCACGTAGGTTACGCCCGCCCCCGCACCCAGATAGGGCGTAAAGCCGGCATAGGTGCCGAGATCGATATAGCCGTTGGCCATGATGTTGGCCGCACTGTAGTCGGCCTCATGGCTGTAGCTGCAGCTCGTGCCCACCGGTTCGCTCGCGCTGCAACGCCGGGCGACATTCGAGCCGCCATTGAGCGTGCCGTTGAAGAAATCGGTCGTCAGGTCGGTGCGCAGGAAATTGTTGAACTGGTAGCCCATGCCCGCGCCGTAGGAAAAGGGCTTGGAGAAGCGCGCGCTGTCGAAACCCTCCTGCGAGGTCACACCACCCGGCGAGAACGTCTTGTAATCCGGCTTGCCGCCCTTCATCCAGCCGGAATAGCCGAGATCGCCGCGCAGATACCAGCCTTCGGAGACGGCGCTCCCGGACACGTCGATCTCAGGTGCATTGATGATGTCGAGATCGCTCGCAAGCGCGCCCGTTGCAAGAAAGCCGGCGAAAACGGCAATACCAAGCGGTGCGATACGTCGAAACATGGCTTCGATCCCCTTGAGCCCGGACATGCCGGCGGTTGCGGTCGGCCTGGGCGCAAGCGAGGACGCTGCTGCCTTATACCGTTGATTAACCATAGCTGTTAAGGAATGAAAAAACGGTTAAGTGCCTGAAATCGGGCCAACCGAAGCCAAAGCCCGAAACGCAAAAGGCCGCCCCGAAGGGCGGCCTTGGCTGTGTCTCGCGAAAGGATTATTTGTAGATCGGCTGCTCGATCGGGATTTCCGCCGGCGGAATATAGGCCTGCTGGTCGCAACCGTTGAAGGAATAACGCAGACCGGCGCGTGCTTCGTGGCTGTAGAAGCCCTTGTCATAGCCCGGACCGCCGCCCTCGTTGTAACCGAACATACCGCCCTTGGTGACATGACGGAAACGGTAGCCCACATCTGCCTTCAGGTTGCACGTCAGATCGATCGCCGTACCTGCCATGAGGGCATAGGTAAAGCGCCAGCTCTTCTTGCCGCGGTGAACGAAGGTCGGATCGCAGTTCGTCGGATCGCCGTCGTCGCACGAGGTGTTTTTGAGATCGTCCCAGCGGACATAGGTGCCACCGATACCGCCGCCGACATAAGGCGTGAAGACACCGTAGTGGCCGATATCGACATAGGCGTTGGCGAGCAGGCTGAGCGCCGTCAGGGACGCCACGTCGGTGGACGTGCAGCTCGTCGATACACCGCAGCTGCCGGAGGTCGAACCGCGGAAGCCCGACTTGAACATGTAGTCGAGCGTCACGTCCGTACGGAAGTGGTCGTTGATCTGGTAACCGACACCACCGCCGAGCGTGAAACCGCTCTTGAGGCGCGTGGAGTCGAATTCACGCATGTTGCCGTTCGACCCCTGGAAATATTTCGCGCCGCGGCTCTTGTTATAGGCCCAGCCCATATCGCCGCGCAGATACCAGCCGCCAGTCTCGACGACCGCTTCCTGAACCGGCGCCTCGATGACGTCAGGCTGGTAGATATCGGCCGCATAGGCCGACGAGCCTGTCAGCAGGACGGCGACGACGCCACTCAAAACTTTCCTCATGGCCTTGCTCCAAATAGGCTTTCAACTTGGCGCGGCCGGTGCGCCGGTCCCCAAGTCCCTCGATCAGGTCTGGATAATGGAGAGGAAAGGTTAAGGCCCGATTAACTACAAACATTTACCGTATTCATTAACAAGCGTTCACGAATTTGGTAAAATTTGAATAAAAACTGCGATGAAAGCTCCAAGCCTCTGACACTGACTTTGGAAACGAAGAAAAGGCCGGCGCAACGCACCGGCCTCCTAGAAGAATTTCACAATACCGATATTACGCGGCGCTGCGCACCGAGCCGATGACATTCACCAGCTCATCGACGATACGCTCCACCTGGCCGCGATCATCGCCTTCGGCCATCACGCGGATCAGCGGCTCCGTGCCGGACGGACGGATCAGCAGGCGGCCATTCTTTGCCAGCTCGCTTTCCGCGTCGGCAATCGCCTGGCGCACGGTCGCGTCCTCCAGCGGCTTGCCGGCCTTGATGCGCACATTCTTCAGCACCTGCGGCACCGGCTCGAAGCGGTTGCACACGTCGCTCACCGTCTTGCCGCTGCGCTTGACGCAGGCGAGCACCTGGAGGGCGGCGACAAGGCCGTCGCCCGTCGTGCCGAAATCGGAAAGCACGATGTGGCCGGACTGCTCGCCGCCGACATTGTAGTCGTGGTTGCGCATGTGCTCGACGACATAGCGGTCGCCGACCTTCGTGCGCTCGAGGCCGAGTCCCTTATCGGTCAGGAAGCGCTCGAGACCGAGGTTCGACATGACGGTCGCGACGAGACCATTGCCGCGCAGCATCCCGTCGGCCGCCCAGCTTTCCGCGATCACCGCCATCAGCTGGTCACCGTCGATGATCTTCCCGGTCTCGTCGATGATCTGCACGCGGTCAGCATCACCGTCGAGCGCGATGCCGATATCCGCGCGCACTTCATGCACCTTGCGCTGCAATGTTTCCGGGTGGGTCGAGCCGCATTCGAGGTTGATGTTCAGACCGTCGGGCTCGTTGCCGATCGTGACGACGTCGGCACCGAGCTCCCAGAGCGCGGCCGGCGCCACGCGATAGGCGGCACCGTTGGCGCAATCGATGGCGATCCGCAGGCCCTGCAGCGTGACGTCACGCGGCAGGGTGCGCTTGGCATGTTCGATATAACGGTCGTGCACGCCGTCGATGCGCTTGGCCCGGCCGATCTCCGCCGACTTGGCGAGCTGGGCCATCAAGTCCTTCTCGAGCAGCTCCTCGATCTCCATCTCGATCTCGTCGGATAGCTTGTAGCCGTCGGGGCCGAAAAGCTTGATGCCGTTATCGTAGAAGGGATTGTGCGAGGCCGAGATCATCACGCCGATATCCGCACGCAGCGAGCGCGTCAGCATGGCGACGGCCGGCGTCGGGATCGGGCCGAGAACGAAGGCATCGATGCCTGCGGCCGTGAAGCCGGCGACCATCGCGTTTTCCAGCATGTAGCCGGAGAGGCGCGTGTCCTTGCCGATGACCACGCGATGGCGATGCGCGCCGCGGCGGAAGATCGTGCCGACGGCGATGCCGACCCGCATGGCGAGATCAGGCGTCATCGGGAAAGTGTTGGACTGCCCGCGGATGCCATCCGTGCCGAAATAACGACGTTTCATATGTGCTCCTGAAAATCGCCAGGCTGGCGGCATTCTTTGCTGCGCCGGCTCGAGGCTGTCTATGCACCCCAGCATAGCCGGGTCATACATCAAGCTGCTAATAGACGGAATACTTTAACTCCGTACCCCTGCCTTAACCTTAATGGCACGGCGGATGTGCGGTTTCTTTGCCATATAAGCCGGCAAATAGCATCCACGCGCAGATCAGAAATGATTACAGCCCGTTACCAAAAGAAAACGGCCGGAAATATCTTCCCGACCGTTCCTCGATCTTTGCAGATGCTTTATTGCGGCTGCGGCTCCAGTCCGCCTTCCGCCTCGCCGCCCTTCTTGTGGCCGGCTTTCGGAACGGCGGAGCCACGGCTGGGCGGCGTATCGTCACCCAGGTCCCGCGCCGGCTTCTCGCCGCGGATCAGTGCCTTGATCTCATCACCCGTCAGCGTCTCGTATTCGAGCAGGCCTTCGGCGAGCGCCACGAATTCGTGGTTCTGCTCGGTGATGATGCGCTTGGCCTCGGAATAGGCCTCGTCGATCAGGCGGCGGATTTCGTTATCGATCTTCTGGGCCGTGGCTTCCGAAACATTCTTCTGCTGGGCAACCGAATGACCGAGGAAGACCTCTTGCTGGTTTTCACCATAGGCGACCTGACCGAGCTGATCGGAGAAGCCCCACTGCGTAACCATGGCGCGGGCAAGCTTCGTTGCCTGCTCGATGTCCGACGAGGCACCCGAGGTGATGTTGTCCTTGCCGAAGGTGATTTCTTCGGCGACACGACCGCCCATCATGATGGCGAGGCGCGAGACCATCCACTTGTAGCTCATCGAGTAGCGGTCGCCCTCGGGCAGCTGCATGACCATGCCGAGCGCACGACCGCGCGGGATGATCGTCGCCTTGTGCAAGGGATCGGCGAGCGGCACCTTGAGCGCGACGATAGCATGGCCGGCCTCGTGATAGGCGGTGAGCTTCTTTTCCGCTTCGGTCATGGCGGAAGAGCGGCGCTCCGCACCCATCATGATCTTGTCCTTGGCGTCCTCGAATTCCTGCATGGTGACGAGACGCTTGTTGCGACGCGCCGCCATCAGGGCAGCCTCGTTGACGAGGTTCATGAGGTCGGCACCGGAGAAACCGGGCGTACCGCGGGCGAGAATCTTGAGGTCAACATTCGGCGCGAGCGGCACGTTGCGCACGTGCACCTTGAGGATGCGCTCGCGGCCGACGATATCGGGGTTCGGCACGACGACCTGGCGGTCGAAACGGCCGGGACGCAGCAGCGCCGGGTCGAGAACGTCCGGACGGTTGGTCGCGGCGATCAGGATGATGCCCTCATTGGCCTCGAAACCGTCCATCTCGACGAGGAGCTGGTTCAGCGTCTGCTCGCGCTCGTCATTGCCGCCGCCGAGGCCGGCGCCGCGATGACGGCCGACGGCGTCGATTTCGTCGATGAAGATGATGCAGGGCGCGTTCTTCTTGGCCTGCTCGAACATATCGCGCACGCGGCTTGCGCCGACGCCGACGAACATTTCCACGAAGTCCGAACCGGAAATGGTGAAGAACGGCACGTTGGCTTCGCCCGCGACGGAGCGTGCGAGCAGCGTCTTACCGGTACCAGGCGGGCCGACGAGCAGCACGCCGCGCGGAATACGGCCGCCAAGACGCTGGAATTTTTGGGGATCGCGCAGGAACTCGACGATTTCCTCCAGGTCCTGCTTGGCTTCATCCACGCCGGCAACGTCAGCGAAGGTGACGCGGCCATGCGCTTCGGTCAGAAGCTTGGCCTTGGACTTGCCGAAACCCATGGCGCCGCGCGAACCGCCTTGCATCTGGCGCATGAAGAACAGCCAGACACCGAGGATCAGGAGCATGGGCAGGAGCGTGCCGATATAGCTTAGGAAGCCGGAGGACCCGTCCGTTTCCGGGCGCGCGCTGACGACGACGTTCTTCGCCTCAAGGCGCTGGACGAGCGAATTGTCGCCGGTCGGCGCGTAGGTCTGGAAGGTCGCACCGGTCTCGACATAGCTGCCGACGATCTTCTCACCGGTGATCACCACTTCCTTCACCCGGCTCGAGTCGACCTCCTTGAGGAACTGCGAATAGGGAATCTCCCGCGAACCGGTTTGCGCCGGGCTCGTCTGGAACATGCTGAACAGCGCGATCAGCAGGAGGGCGATGATCGCCCAGAGGGCGAAGTTACGGAAATTGGGATTCATCGAACGTTCCAGGTACTTTCCCGGCCGAGCTCTCCCGGCCGCTTCTTTGCGCTTAACATAGGGTCGCCATGCGGCCTTGCCAAGGCAAAGCGCACGGGCCACGGGCATTTCTCACGCTATCGTCAACGAGAAGCGTCGTCTTCGGCGCCCTCCTCATCCACGTCCGGCAATATTCTAACACAACGCGCAGGCCCGCGCCTTCATTCGTTCGGCGGAGACGGAAAGGCCGGGACACCCCAAATACCCGCAAGCGTATTGGCAAGCGGCAGATCGAAACGCGGCAGGAACAGCCGATAGGGCGCAATAATGGCCTGAATGAAGCCCGCACCGTTTGGCACCATGGTCCCATCCTCGAATTTCAGGCACGGCATGGCTTTTTGCGCACGCAGAGCCGGCCCGCGAAGGCCCTCCCCCTCGCCATTTGCCCCATAACCGGCGGCGCGGACGACGATCGGCCGATGCGCGATATTGGTCACGCGATAGCGCCCGTCCCAGAGCGCCGCCGCTCCCGCCGGTAACAGTGTTGGCTCGATGCCACGGCACTCGCGATAAACAAACAACCCCTCGCGCCGCCGGTCGAATACAACGCGGCCGGTGGTGACCCGCGACAGTCTGCCGCTGGCAAGAAAGCTGCGCAAACGCTCGGCGGAAGCAGTTTCCAGCGTGTGAACGCGTCCGCCTGCCGTGGCGGCGAGCATCAGCAGGCCGCGCCACGCGGCGGGATCACTGAGAGCCGTATCGATTGCCAGGACATCAAGCGCAAGAGCCTCTGGGTCTGGACACACGTTCCGCGCCAAAAACGCCGAGGCCCTCTCGGACAAAGCCAATCTATCAGCCGCCTCGCGGCTATGCTTCAGCCCCCCTTCCCGCTGGCGGATGCGCACGCGCTCGAAACGGGGGTTGAGATTGCTGGGATCCTCGATCCACGTCTCGCCGCGCGCAGCAAGAAAGGCACGAACTGCGGCCCGATCCACGCCGAGAAACGGTCGCAGCAGCCAGACCGAACCGTTCAACAGAACGGCATCCGCCATGCCCGATAGCCCGACGCCCGCAGCCGAGCGTTCGGCACGCATGGCAACGGTCTCGTTCTGATCATCAAGCGTGTGTGCGGAGAGGATCGCGTCGGCGCCCGCCGTGGCTGCAGCGTCCACCAGCAACTCATAGCGCTTGGTGCGCGCCGCAGCCTGAAGGCCGGTCGCGGGTTTGGCGCCATCCCACCGACGGGTGATGTGTGGAATACCATATCGGGCGCAGAGCGCCGCAACGGCCATGGCCTCGTCCGCGGAACCGGGACGAAGTGCATGATCGACTGTGCAGGCCGCAAGGCTGATATTGGGATAGCGCCCGGTGGCGCGGAGCGTGGCGAGTGCCACGAGCAAGCCGGTCGAATCGCTGCCGCCGGAAATGGCGATCAGCAGGCGCGACGGATGCTTGAAACTGTCTAGGAAATGGCCGGCTGCCTCGACGACGGATTGTTCCGCGCGGGCCACGGCCTGGCTTTCGCCCGCAATCAGCAGGACAGACGGCTCTGTTCGGACGTGACCTTGCTCTTCACGGCCTTGGAGGCGTTGGGGTAGCGCTTGCCGACTTCGCGCAACGTCGCGCAGGCGGTCTCACGGTTGTCGAGGGCAGCGAGCGACATACCGAGCTTCAGCAGCATTTCCGGCGCTTTCTTCGACTTGCTGAAGGTCTGGTGCGCATTCAGGAAGGTCTTGGCCGCGTCGTTGTAATTGCCCTGGGAATATTGGGCTTCGCCCATCCAGAAGTTAGCGTCCGCCGCCTTCTCGCCTTTCGGGAAGATGTCGAGATAGTCGCGGAATTCGCGCTCGGCCATCTGGTAGTCGCCGGTCAGCACATGGCCATAGGCGACATTGTAGAGGTCGTCGGGATTGTCGAGCGATGCAGTGGACGATTCGGATGCCGCAGGCAGGTTGCTGCCGCCATCGACGCCCGGCAACTCGTTATCGTTGCCGATCGCAGCGCTCTGATTGTTGAGGTCGGGATTGTTGGCCGCACCGATCGGATTGCCGTTTTCGTCGAAGCGGATCGAGCCCAGCTCCTGCGGCTGCGCGCCAGTGCCGCCATTGGAAGCACTCTGGCTGTCGGTTCCGGCGGTATCATCCGCCGGAACCTGATTCGTTGCGGTCTGCTGGCCGGCCGTGCCGCCATCCACCGGTTTGTCGAGCGCGCCGCTCTTGCCTTTGGCGCCGCCCTTGCCGCTTTCCAGATCTTGGAAGCGGTATTCGTTGTCTTCCTGCGTCTTGCGAAGCTGTTCCTGCATCTGCAGAAGCTGGTAGCTCATTTCCTCGATCCGGCCGTTGAGGGTGCGGATCTGCTCTTCGAGCTCACCGACGCGCGGGTCCATGGCCTGCGCCAGAACCACATTGCCCTTCGCCGCGCGTTCGTTCTGCGCCGGCAGAAAGCCGTTCGTCAGGGTCGAGAGCGGCGATGCGCTGATCGGCCCGACCATGCCTGCTACCGCTGCGAGACTGAAAACGCCTGCCGCGACAAGTTTCTTCATCTATGTTCGTCCTGTTGGTGCCGTTACACGCCGAAGCGCTGCCGCAAGAGTTTTCCAAATGCACTTAAAAAGCAACGGAGTTCGGCCAAAGTGTGTTGAAAAAAGAAAGGCGGCCGATGGGCCGCCTTTCCTCAGGATCCTCTTGGCGAGGAATTACATGCCCGCGCCACCGAGAACGGTGACGGCGCGGCGGTTCTGCGACCAGCAGGAAATGTCGTCGCAGACGGCGACCGGCTTTTCCTTGCCGTAGGAGATCGTCTTCATACGGTTTGCCGGAACGCCGCGCGACGCGAGATACTGGCGGGTCGCCGCAGCGCGGCGTGCGCCGAGTGCGAGGTTGTATTCACGCGTGCCGCGTTCGTCGGCATGGCCTTCGACCGTGATGGCGTAGTTCGGATAGCGCTGCAGCCACTGGGCCTGGCGGTCGAGCGTCGCGGCGGCATCCGCACGGACCGACGACGAATCGGTGTCGAAGAAGATGCGGTCGCCGACATTGACGGTGAAGTCCTGCTGCGAGCCCGGCGTTGCAGCACCGGCACCGCCGTTCAGGCCGAGGTCGCCGGCGCTGTTCGGCAGGTTCTTCTTGGAGGCGCAGCCTGCGAGGGCAAGCGTCATGACAAGCGCGATCATCACCGGGTTGCGGGCGATGGTCTGCATACGGCCAGCGGCCGGGGAATGAATGCGGCTCATGAGCCGGTCTCCTTGCATCAGTTTTGCGTCAAGTTCGTTGAAGCACGGTTTTCAATCAGGGTTGCCAGACTGTAACCGCAGTCGGTTAATCCGCACTCAACAATTATGGTTAACGATTGCTTGTAAGACCGTCCCCGGCCCCTCGCATTCTCTTTTCCTCACCCACCCTGCCGCGATTTCATGTCGCGCCTGCGCGATGGGCGTCATGCAAAAACGCGTCTGCCGCGTCTCGCCGTGAAAGCCTGATTTACAGGACTTTGCGGCAAGAACGCGGCAGACCCGCCTTATCTGTGACCCTGTGGTCCTATTCCAGCAGCGGCGACCAGGCCGGGTCGGAGGCGAAGCCCTTCGTCTGGACCTGCTGCTCGTTATACCCGGAGAGGTCGATCGAATAGATCTGCGGACCGCCGGCACCGGCACCCTGGCGGAAGAACATCAGCACGCGGCCGTTTGGCGCCCAGGTCGGGCCCTCATTGTGGAAGCCCGAGGTCAGAATGCGTTCGCCCGAACCGTCCGTCTTCATCACGCCGATCGAGAACTTGCCGCCCGATTGCTTGGTGAAGGCGATGAGATCGCCGCGCGGAGACCAGACCGGCGTGGAATAGGAACCATCGCCGAAGGAGATGCGGCGCTGGCCGGAACCGTCGGCGCCCATCACATAGAGCTGCGGCTTGCCGCCACGGTCGCTTTCGAAAACGATCTGCGAACCGTCGGGCGAATAGGACGGCGAGGTATCGATGGCCGCCGTCGAGGTGAGACGGGTCGTGGTGCGCGAGCGCAGGTCCATCGTATAAATGTTGGAATTGCCTTCCTGCTGAAGGCTCATGATGACCTTCTGACCATCCGGCGAGAAGCGCGGCGAGAACGTCATGCCCGGGAAGTTACCGACCACTTCGCGCTGTCCGGTCTCCAGCTGGAGCAGGTAGACGCGCGGCTGGTTGCCCTCGAAGGACATGTAGGTGATTTCCTGACGGTTCGGCGAGAAGCGCGGCGTCAGGACGAGATCGTTGGAATTGGTGAGCGCGCGGGCGTTGAAACCGTCCTGGTCCATGATGGCGAGCTGGCGCTTGCGGGCCGTCTTCGGGCCGCTTTCGGCGACATAGACGATGCGCGTGTCGAAGTAGCCCTTTTCACCGGTCAGGCGCTCATAGATGGCGTCGGCGATGATATGAGCCACACGGCGCCAGTTTTCCGGCTGCGTGTAGAACTGCTGGCCGGTCAGCTGCTGGCCGGCAAAAGTGTCCCAGAGGCGGAATTCGGCACGCAGGCGGCCGTCGCCTTCCTGCGTCACACGGCCAGTGACAAGAGCCTGCGCGTTGATGACTTTCCAGTCCTCGAAACGCGGTGCCTGGTCCGGGTTCGAGATCTTCTCGATGAAGGCCTGCTTGTTGACAGGCGCGAAGAGGCCGGACCGCTTCAGGTCGGCTGCGACCACGTCGCTGATACGCTGGCCGAGGTCACCACTGGCAATGAAATCCGTCACCGCGATTGGCAGCGGCTCGACATTACCCTTGTTGATGTTGATTTCCACGACCGCCCAGGCCTGCGGCAGGAAAGCCGCGAGGCCGGTCAGAACGACCAGCATACGGAGGAGAGTGCGTCTGAACATCTTTTCTAGGCCTTCCTAGTTCTTACATCATCTGACTGGGGTCGAAGTTCACGACGACTTCGCTCCAGGCGTCATATTTTTCGGGCGGCAGCCCTTTGAAGGGCCGTGATTTCATGATGGCGCGGCGAGCGCCGCCGGCAAGGGCACGGCGGGCGGATTCCGAACCACCCGTTGCGGTCACTTCCGGCTCGCCGATAATGTCGCCGTTCTGATCGAGCTGCATCGTCACTTTGATACGCACGTCGGACGCGTCGGCCATGCCGGGAATGATCGACCAGTTGTTCTGGATCTGGCCGCGCAGGGCGTCCATCTCGCTCATCGAAAGCTTGGCGCCCGTCGACGGTTTTTTGACGCCGAGTGCAGCCTCTTGCTTCGAACTCTTGGCGCCGCCACCGGCTGCCTTTTCCTTGTTGAGAAGTGCCGAAATCTCATCCGAGTTGAATTCGGTTTCGTTCGTCGAGCTTGCTTTTTCCTGCTTCTTCTTCTCGTCTTTCTTACGGTCTGGCGTCTTGGCAGTCTCGGCCTTGGCCGTTTCCACCTTCTTCTCGGCCGGCTTTTCCGCCGTCTCGGTCTTCTTCGTCTCGAGCTTCGGCTTCATCTCGGGAAGCGGGATCTTGTCCGGCAGCGCTTCGGCTTCCGGGTCGATCGTCGGCTTCTCTTCGGACGGTGTCGCCTCGGGCTTCGGATCCGGCTTGACGTCCTGCTTCTTCTCGGCAACCGCTGCGACTTCCGTCGTGGGTTCACTCGCAGGCTGTTCCTGCTTTACGTCCTCAACAGGCTTGGTGTCCGGCGTCTGAACGGCCTTCTCGGCCTTTTCCGGCGCGGCGGCCGTCTCGATGTCGCGCGGTTTTTCTTCCGGCGTCGGCAGGTTCTTCAGGTCGACTTTGTTGTCGCCGGCATTTTCCGCATTCTCGACGGATGTTTCCCTCTTGGTCGGAATGGGTGCAGCCTTTTCCTTCAGCTCGGCCGTCTTCTCGCCCTGCTGAAGTTGCGTCAGCTCCTCGATCGACACGATATCGACCGGCAGCGCCTCGACGTCGGCGACCTCGAAACTTTCGGGACTGCCCAGTGCAACCAGCGCCCAGGTCAGGACCAGGGCGTGGATGACGGCGGATGTGGCAAGGCTGCCCTTCATGGCGTGCGATTACCTGTCCGGTTTCTGCTCGGTGACGAGACCGATATTAGTGAAGCCGCCGGCCTGGATGCGCGACATGACGTCGGCGATGATGCCGTAAGGCGCATTGCCGTCGCCACGCACGAAGATGCGCTCGGTATAGCCGGTCGTCGCCACGGCCTGCAGTTTGGCGGCCACTTCCTCGATCGGGATCGCGGTTTCCTGCAGATAGACCTGACCGTCGGCCTTGACCGAGACGGTGATCGGCTGGGTATCGGCGTTCAACGCCTTGGCCTGCGTCTTCGGCAGGTCGAGCGGCACGCCGACGGTCATCAGCGGGGCTGCGACCATGAAGATGATGAGCAGAACGAGCATGACGTCGACCATCGGCGTCACGTTGATCTCGCTGATCGGGGCCTTCTTGCCGCCGCGACGGCGGCGACCGCCGCCCGAATTTTTTGCTCCGACTGACATGCCCATGGCGTCGTCTCCGTCTCTTCTAGAAGCCGATCACTGCGCCGCGGCGCGCGGCTGCAGCTTCTCGTCGATCTGGCGCGAGAGGATGGCGGAAAATTCGTCCGCGAAGCCTTCCATGCGCGCCGTCAGCTTGCCGGCATCGGCGGAGAACTTGTTGTAGGCAATAACCGCCGGAATTGCGGCGACGAGGCCGATAGCCGTCGCGAGAAGGGCTTCCGCGATACCGGGGGCAACGACCGCAAGGCTGGTCTGCTTGGAGCCCGCGATCGCCTGGAACGACGTCATGATACCGACGACGGTGCCGAAGAGGCCGACGAAGGGCGCCGCCGAACCGATGGTGGCGAGCGAGCCGAGACGCGCTTCCAGCGTTTCGGATTCCCGCGACAGCGTCACGTCCATCGCCCGGTCGATACGCATCTGCAGGCCGATCGGCGAGCGCGCACCACGCTCGAAGCTCTTCTTCCACTCGCGCATCGCCGCCACGAAGATGGCACTCATGCCCGAAGTCTGACGATCCGACAGCGTGCGGTAGAGCTCCTCAAGCGACTGGCCGGACCAGAAGACCTGTTCGAAGCTGTCGAGCTGGCGACGCGCCTTGCCGTAGCTCACCGCCTTGTCGACGACGATCGCCCAGGTCCAGACGGACGCGGCAAGAAGGCCGAGCATGACCAGCTTCACGATGAATCCGGCCTGCATGAAGAGACCCCAGAGGGACACATTCGCAGCCGCTTCCAAACCCACTTGTTCCATAGACCTATGTCCCCGAATCCAAACACCCGGCACGGGCGCTAACGGCTCGAACCGGGTCACATTCACGCCGTGCGGTCTCCTGGGAGGTCGAGCCGCATCGGCATTCACAGAACGAACGTTGCTCGTGGGGTTTTGCCCCATCCGCTTCGCATATCCGTCAAGAATGTCCGGTTGATGCCGCCGGCTGCCATGCCGGTAAACGCTTACAACCTGCCTTCTTCACGGCAATTTTGGTTAAAGGATGACGTGCAGTGCACAAAATCCTCACGAACCGAGTAAGACATCATTATGGTTAAGGGAGTGTTACCGCGAAGGCGCGCCGGACGCTTCTTGCACTTTGGCAAGAAACCGCGCCGCCAATCCTTCCGGCAGGCGACGCGGCCGCCCGGCGGAATTGATGACCGCGATAATGACGCGGGCGGCGATCAGCAATTGCTCGCCCCGGCGGATTTCCTGGTTGAGGATCATTTTCGCGCCGCCCGCCTTCTCGGTGGCGGTCTGGATGGTCAGGATATCGTCCATGCGCGCCGGCGCCTTGAAGTCGATCTCCATGCGATGCACGACGAAGACCAGCCCCTCGCGGTCCTCTTCCAGAACGAGGCTGCCCTGCTCCACGCCGAGCAGGCGCAGATAATCCGTCCGGCCGCGCTCGAGGAAATGCAGGTAGCGGGCGTGGTAGACCACGCCGGAAAAATCCGTGTCCTCGTAATAGACCCGCTGCACGAGCCGATGGCCGGCGTCGGTCAACTCGCCCGAAAGATGATGGCCTGGGAAATTCTGGTGGTTCGTGTCGCTCATGCTCAATCGTCTTCGGAGAAAAGCCGGAACTGCGTTGCCTCCAAGTCCTTGGGCGGCGTCAACCCCATATGTTTCCAGGCATTTACGGTCAAAACGCGCCCGCGCGGCGTGCGCTGGATGAAACCCTGCTGGATCATATAGGGCTCGATAATGTCCTCGATCGCATCGCGCGGCTCGGACAGTCCTGCCGCGATCGTCTCGATGCCGACGGGGCCGCCGCCGAAATTATGCGCGATCATCGAAAGGTACCGCCGGTCGAGCTGGTCGAGACCCATATTGTCGACGAGCAGCCGCGTCAGCGCCTCATCGGCGATCTTCTGGGTGACCGCATCCGCCCGCGCCACTTCGGCGAAATCGCGGACCCGGCGCAGCAGGCGTCCGGCGATGCGTGGCGTGCCTCGAGCACGACGGGCGATCTCGCGCGCACCTTCATCCGTCATACCAAGGCCCATCAGCCGCGCGCCGCGGCGCACGATCGATTCCAGTTCCTCGACGGTATAGAAATTGAGCCGCACCGGAATGCCGAAGCGATCGCGCAGCGGCGTGGTGAGCAGGCCGAGACGGGTGGTGGCGGCGACGAGCGTGAATTTCGACAGGTCGATCTTCACCGAACGCGCGGCCGGACCTTCGCCGATGATCAGGTCGAGCTGGAAATCCTCCATGGCCGGATAGAGGATTTCCTCGACGGCCGGGTTGAGGCGGTGGATTTCGTCGATGAAGAGCACGTCGCGCTCTTCGAGATTGGTGAGCAGTGCGGCAAGATCACCGGCCTTGGCGATAACCGGGCCGGAGGTCGAGCGGAAATTGACGCCGAGTTCCTTCGCCATGATCTGGGCAAGCGTTGTCTTGCCGAGGCCGGGCGGACCGACGAAGAGCACGTGGTCAAGCGCCTCGCCGCGGTTTTTCGCCGCCTCGATGAAGATCTTCAGGTTGGCGCGCGCCTCCGCCTGGCCGGTAAAATCGTCCAGCGTCTGCGGCCGCAAAGCGGTATCGATGTCCTCGCCACGCTTTTCCGGCGCCAGCAGTCTGTTTTCGTCGCTCATCGCGCCCTAATCCCATTGTCGGCCCAGGAAGGCAACCGCCTCACCGCGACAATTCCTTGAGGCCGAGGCGGATGAGCTTGGCGCTGTCGGCCCCCTCCCCGCCGTTCTTCAGCGCCGCCGCGATGGCATTGGCCGCCTGGTCGCGCGAATAGCCGAGATTGGTGAGAGCGGAGACGGCATCGGAAACCGGCGCGGAGGCCACGCCTTCGCCAAGCTCCTGCTTGAGCCCGATCGATGCGGCCGCCTCGCCCGCAAAGGCCGGCGCCTTGTTGCGCAGCTCCGTCATGATACGCACCGCCACCTTCGGCCCGACGCCCGGCGCCCGCGACACCGCCGTCTTGTCCTGCAGCGCGATGGCATTGGCGAGTTCCCCCGGCGTCAATGTCGAGAGCACGGCCAGCGCCACCTTGGAGCCGACGCCCTGCACACTCTGCAACAGCCGGAACCACTCCCGCTCCAGCGCCGTCAGGAAGCCGAACAGCCGGAACTGGTCCTCGCGCACATAGGTCTCGATGAACAGCACCGCCGCCTCGCCGGCCGAGCCGAGCCTGCCGAGCGTGCGTGCCGAGCAATGCGCGACATAGCCGACCCCATGCACATCCAGCACCACATGGTCGTCGCCGATCTCGTCGATGGTGCCTTTGAGTTTGCCGATCATGGTGGGTGTCCGTCAGGGATGGGTTTCGGGAGAGATGATGTCGAGGGCGGGAAAATAGCTGCGATAGCGGGCGGCGTCGCGGGTGAGAAGGCGGTGCCCCCGCGCCTGCGCATGCGCGCCGATCAGGAAATTCGGCAAGGTGCGCTCGCGCTGCCCGCCAGCGCGCCTATAGCGCTGATGCGCGATGCCCGCCTGATAGGCAGCGGAAAACGGCAGGGCCTCGCGCGCCGGGTTGAGGCGCGACAGTGTCTGCGCCAACGCATCCTCGCTTGGCATCAATCCCGCCAACTCTGCCCAGACGATAGGCGACAGGATGAACTGTGCACCCGGCTTCAGCGTGAGGATGGCATCCGAGGACCAGTCCTTGAAGGATGTTTCCGGCCCGAAGACATCAATGATGATATTGGTGTCAATCAGAACCGAGGTCATCACGCGGTCCCCGAAGCCACTCGACATATTCATCGCCCGTCATACCGCCGGTATTGAAGGTTCCGGAGCGGCTCTTCAGCCACGCCTCGAAATCGTCGGGCTCGGCGGCCTTGCCGCCAGAAACGACGATGAGCCGTGCCCCCTTCTCATCCGCAACGAAATCGACTTCGGAACCAGGACCGATACGCAACCGGTCGCGGATATCCTTCGGAATCGTCACCTGGCCTTTTTCCGTCACACGCATGGTAATACCTCTGCGGTATTACTTATCGCCACAACCGGAACAAGTCAAGAACAAATCAGCCGGCGAGCTTGGCGAGGCGGCCGGAGAGGCCTTGGCGATTGTGGGCGTGGCAGATGGCGATGGCGAGCGCATCGGCGGCATCGTTGCCCACGAAGGTCGCCTTCGGCATCAGCACCTTCAGCATCATGTGGATTTGCTGCTTCTCGCCGTGGCCGACGCCGATGACCGCCTTCTTCACAGCATTCGGCGCATATTCGGCGACGCGCAAGCCTGCGCGGGCGGGCACCAGCATGGCGATGCCGCGCGCTTGGCCGAGCTTCAGCGTGGCCGCCGCATCCTTGTTGACGAAGGTCTGCTCAACTGCCGCTTCCTGCGGCTGATAGCTGTGCACGATCTCGGCAAGGCCGTCATGCAACTGGCAGAGCCGCGAGGCGAGATCCATATCGCCATCGGAGGTCACGGTGCCCGAGGCGACGAAGCGCAGCGAGTTGCCGAGCGTCTCGATGATGCCCCAGCCGGTGCGGCGAAGCCCCGGGTCGATGCCGATGATGCGAATCGTTTCCTGCATGCAAAAATCCTAGCCCTGTCCAGCGGACCCTGCCAGGGAAATGTGAACAAAACAAAAACATCGAAGCCGGCAGGAGAAAAGCCGCTACGGCTTGCTTGGATTTCGCAAAACTGAACCTACATGGGAGGACGATCAAATTCCCTTACAAGAGGCCGCTCTCATGGTGCCCTTCTCCATCCTCGACCTGTCCCCGGTCATCGAAGGCGGCACCGTCGCCCAGTCGCTGGCCAATTCCCGCCGCCTCGCGCAGGAGGCGGAAGCCTTCGGTTACAAACGTTTCTGGCTCGCCGAGCACCACGGCATGCGCGGCATCGCCAGCGCCGCCACCTCCCTCGTCATCCAGCATGTCGCGGCCGGCACAGAAAAGATCCGCGTCGGTTCCGGCGGCATCATGCTGCCGAACCATTCGCCGCTGGTGATCGCCGAGCAGTTCGGCACGCTCGCGGCACTCTTTCCCGACCGCATCGATCTCGGCCTCGGCCGTGCACCCGGCACCGACATGCGCACCGCGCAGGCGCTGCGCCGCAATCTCGACAGCGGCGCCGAAAATTTCCCGCAGGATGTCATCGAGTTGATGCAGCTGATGGGGCCGCCGAGCGCGCAGCAGAAAGTCGTCGCCATCCCCGGCGTCAACAGCAATGTGCCGGTCTGGTTGCTCGGCTCCAGCCATTATTCGGCGCATCTCGCCGGCATGCTCGGCCTGCCCTTTGCCTTCGCCTCGCATTTCGCACCCGACATGCTGCTCTCGGCGCTCGAAATATACCGCGAGCGCTTCACGCCCTCGCAATATCTCGACAGGCCGCATGCCATGGTCGGCGTGATGGGCGCCGCTGCCGATACGGATGCAGAGGCGAACCACCTCTTCACCTCCATGCAGCAATCCTTCGTGCGCCTGCGCCGCGGCACGCCGGATGCCTTTCCGCCGCCGGTGGACGACATGAGCGCCTTCTGGAACGAGCAG
>NZ_JBLZPH010000082.1:0-23860 GCF_049199205.1 Shinella sp. M31
CGCGCGGCATCCGCCTGCCGCTCGATCAGCGTGCAGGCGAGATGCGCCATGGACGTGCCGCCCGAATGCAGATCGAGCACCGCATCATGCCGCGGGAAGAGATCGTGTTCGAGGAAATGCGCCATGCGCGCCGTCGGCGTGCCCGTGGGGTCGCCCGGAAAGGCGCGGTTGAGATTGCCGCCGTCGAAGGGCGAGCAGCGCTTCGCCGCCATCACGGCCGGCAGGTTGGCCATTGGCAGGATGGTGACGGCCCCACGCATCGTCGACACGTCGAGCCGGCGCATCAGCCGGCCGAGCTGAAGCTCGCCCTCATATTCGTCGCCATGATTGCCCGCCATCAGGAGCAGGCTCGGTCCCGCGCCGTTTTTCAGGCGCAGGATCGGGACGCGGATCTGGTAATAGGGCGAGCGGTCGACCGAATAGGGGATGGCGAGATGTCCGGCCTGCCGGCCGTCCCTGTCGAAGTCGATCGGATTGACGAGGCCGCTGTGCATCTCAGCTCCTCAGAGCGCCGCGACGGCGGTCATCTCGACACGCAGGTCCGGATCGGCAAGGCGGGCCTCGACGCAGGCACGGGCCGGCGGGTTGGCCGGATCGATCCAGGCATCATAGACGCCGTTCATCGCGTCGAAATCGACGATGGCGGGCAGGAAGACGTTGACGGCCAGCAGTTTCGAGCGATCCGTGCCAGCTTCCTTCAGGAGGGCATCGATTTTGCCGAGCACATCGCCCGTCTGGCCTTCGATGCCGGCCTTGCGATCGTCCGCGACCTGGCCGGCGATGTAGACGAGACCGCCATAGCTGACGGCCTGGCTCATGCGGGACCCCTTCTGGTAACGCTGGATCATGGGAGTGTTTTCCTTTTCTTGCCTTGGGAGGAGTGATCAGCCGAAGCTGGTGAGATAGGCCGCCGCGACCGTTTGGTCGGGTGCGAGGCCGTAAAGGATGGCGTGCCGGTCGAGGCAGGTGCAGGGATGCGAAATGCCAAATTCGACGACATCGCCGATCGCGATATCGGCTCCAGCTGGGAGCGTCACGAAGGCATGCTGGTCGTTGAGACGCAGCACGGCAGCCTCGGTGAAACCGGCAAACAGTGCCCCATCGCGGTAGAGCGCGAGCGGGCGTGGCAGGCCCTGGTCGATTGCAACATCGCGCAGGCCCATGCCGCAGATGGCAAGGCCCGGCTCGGGCAGGGACAGCACCTCTGCCCAGACCCGGAGCGCCGGCTTGAAATCCTGCGCGGCGGACCGGATATCCGCTCCCACACGAAACCCGTCGCGGGCATCGAGGCCGGCAAGGCCGCGTTCGTAGATGCCGTGATCGTGGAAGAAGATCGCGCCGCTGCGCAGGACAAGCCGGCAATCGGGGTCGACAGCAACGGCCGCAGACAGGCCGGCAACGACCCGGTCGAAGAAGACGGAGCCGCCAGCGGTGAGAAGGAGCGGCCGATCTTTGCCGACCCGCGCCCGAACCTGCGGCAGGAAGTCTGCGGTCAGGGCCATCAGCCCGTCGATGCGAACAAGCGTCTCCTCCGCATCCGCCGTCGCGGCCGCACCTTCATAAGCCGCCACGCCGGAGAGGCGGAAGGAGGGGCTTTCGGCTGCGAGGATGACGTCCAGAATGTCCGTCGCGGCTTCGATGTTGCGGGCACCGGCGCGGCCGGCGCCGAGCTCGACCATCAGGCCCAGCGGCGGCAGGTCATTGCGCGATTGCCAGGCATCGCGCAGCGCCACGGCGAGCGGCGCGGAATCGACGAAGATATGCAGTTCGGCGTCGGGATAATGGACGAGCAGCGCGGCCAGCCGGCGGGCGGCGGCGGGGCCGCCGATCTCGTTGGCCAGGATCAGCCGGCGCTGGCCGGCCTTCAGCAGCACGGCGGCCTGGCGGATATCGGCGACCGTCGTGCCCCAGGCACCGGCGGCGATCAGCGCACCGGACAAGGCGGTGGACATCGGCGTCTTGGCGTGCGGCGCGATCTCGACGCCGTGGCTCTTCACATAGGGCATCATCGCCGCGACATTGCCGGCAAAGGCCGCCTGATCGAGCGAGATCAGCGGTAGAGCCATCGTTCCATCGAACGGCTTCCAGCCTTGCCGGCCGATCGCGTCGAGCGGCAGGGCCGCGTGGCCCGACGGAAAGCCGCGGATGCGGTCGTCGATGAGGATATCGGCGGCGTGAAGGTCAGACATGCAGTTCTCCCTTGGCCGGGACGGGCGCGGCCAGTTCGAGACGGTAGGTTTCATTGGCAGTGGTGAAGAACAGAGCCTGCTGCTCATCGAGCGAGAGCGGCGCGGCCAGCGTTCGGAAAACGTCGTAGATCTCATCGAAAGAGGCGTGGAGGCCGGCGACGGGGAAATCGCTGGCGAACATCGCACGCGATGGACCAAAGCAGTCGAGGCAATGCTCGATGACCGGCGACAGGCTTTCCAGCGTCCAGTCATTGTCATAGGCGACGAGGTCGGAAATCTTCAGCCGCACATTCGGTTCGCGGCCAAGCGCACGCAGCCCGCTGCGCCAGATCGCCATGCCGCTCTCGTCGCGATCGGCCGGGCTGCCGCCGTGGTTGAGCACGAAGAGCGTTTCGGGAAAGGCGCGCACGAGATCGAGCGCCTCGCCCATCTGCGCGGGATAGAGCATCAGGTCGAAGACGAGGCCATGACGGGCGAGTTCGGCAAGGCCCGCCCGCCAGACGGGATCGGCCATGCGATGGGGGCGCGGGGCGAAACTTTTCGACGGTTCCCGATGCCAGCTGACGATATCGCGGATGCCGACGACGTGAGGATTGGCCGCCTCCGCCGCGATCAGCGCGACGGCATCGGGACTGTCGAGCGGCACGCGAGCGATAAAGCGGCTGGCCACGCCGGTGCTGCGGTCGAGACCGTCGAGCCAGCGGCTTTCCTCCAGCGGATGCACATCGGACCAGCCAGCTTCGACATGCACCGTGGCGACGATGTTCTGGTTTGCCGCATCCTTGCGGTAGTCCGCGACGCCATAATCCCGCAGGATCGGCGCGAGGCTGCCATAGACCATCTCGCCGCCCGTCGCCCGCGCCTTGTCCAGCCAGGGATGGCGGCCAAGCGAGAGGTCCCAGAGATGGTGGTGTGGGTCGATGACCGGCCCGCTGTAGCGCACCGTCATCGCCGCGCCTCGCGGCCGGAAACGAGCAGCAGCGCGAGGATCAGCGTGCCGAACATGATGGAGCGCCAGCCGGGCGAGGCATTGACGACGGTGATCAGCGCCGTCGTCGTGACGAGCAGGATGGCGCCCGGAATGGTGCCGGCATAGGTGCCGCGTCCACCGAGGATGGAGGTGCCGCCGAGCACGACGGCGGCGATCGACGTCAGCAGATAGGGATCGCCGATGCCGACATAACCCTGCCGGTTCATGCCCAGCACCAAAATGCCGGCAAGGCCTGCGAAGAAGCCGGAGAGCGCATAGAGGATCAGCGTGTTGCGCGTCAGGCTGACGCCGGACAGGCGGGCAGCGAGCGGATTGGCGCCGATGGCGAGGAACCGCGCGCCGATCGGCATGCGGTGGATGAGGGCGAGCGCGACGGCCGAGACGACGAGCCAGAGCAGCACGCCGGAGGGAACGCCGAACGGTCGCGCCTGGCCGAGCAGGATGACGGCGGGATTGCTGACCGTGACGGCGCTGCCGCCGGCGACGACGACGAGCAGGCCTTGAAGGAAGGTCGCCATGGCGAGCGTCATGATGATCGGCGGCACGCGCAGATAGGCGGCGCCCGCGCCGTTTAGGAAGCCGATGCCGGTGGCGATGGCGAGCGCCAGCGCAATGCCGACGAGGCCGGTCGGATCCCATGCGGGCGAGATCAGCGGCAAGAGGATGGCCGTCACCGTGATGATGGCGCCGACCGAGAGATCGATGCCTCCCATCAGGATGACCAGCGTCTGGCCGGCGGCGGCGATGCCGATGACGGCTGCAAGCTCCAGCAGGTAGCGCAGGTGCCCATAGGCGCCGAAGCCGCGCAGGGTGAGGCCGGCGGCGAGCCAAACGAGCGCCACCAGCGCGAAGGTGAGCAGCGGCGGATTGCGAAAGATGGATTTCACAGCCTTCATCGTTTCGCCCTCCACGACTTCAGAAGCTCCGGCACCGCAACGGCGCCGACGATGATCAGGCCCTGCGCGATGTATTGCGCGACCGGCGGGAAACCGAGGAAGAACATCACGTTGATCATGACGGAGAGCAGCAGGCTGCCGCAGATCGCGCCGCGCATCGTGCCCTTGCCGCCGAGGAAACCCACGCCGCCGAGCACAGCCGCGGCGATGGAGTTCAGCGTGAAGGGCGTGCCGATGACCGGGTCGCCGGAGCCCGTCTGGGCCGCGACGAAGAGGCCGGCCAGCGCCGCCAGCAGGCCGGACAAGGCAAAGGCGATGACCTTCGCCCGCTCGACCGGCACGCCGGAGCGGAAGGCGCCGACGGGATTGTCACCGGCCGCATAGATGCCGAGGCCGAGCGGTGTCGCCAGGAACGCCTTCCAGGCAAGGAGGACGCCGACGAGCAGCAGGAAGGCGACGGGTGTGTGGCCGGCCAACGTGTTCGACAGCCAGCCGGGAATGAAGCCGCCTGGACGCGGCAAAAGGATCAGCGCGACGCCGGTGATGATGAAGGAGCCGGCCAGCGTGACGATGATCGCAGGCAGCCTCAAATGTGCGACGATCACGCCGATGACGGCACCGATGGCGAGGCCGGTGAGCGCGACGGCGACGATGCCGCCGGATACGCCGAAAACACCGCCCATCGTCGTTGCCGCGATGACGGCGCCGAGGCTGACGAGCGGACCGATGGCGAGCGTGATGCCGCCGTTCAGCATCAGCAGCGCCTGCGCCATCGTCACCAGCGCGAGTGGGAACCAGTTCTGGGTGAATTTCGAGAAGCCGCCGACCGAGAGAATGCCCGGAAACAGCACGGCATAGAGGATGAGAAAGGCGGCGACGACGAGATAGAGCCCGCCAAGGCCGCGGTTGCGGCGGCGCTGGATGGCGCCATAGAGCCATGAGGAGGACGAAACAGCGCTCATGCGGCCGCTCCCTTGCTGTCGACGCCCATGGCCGCGCCGACGATGGCCTCTTCGCTGATCGCCTCACCTTCCAGCTCGGCGGCGACGCGTCCTTCGCGCAGCACCACGACACGGTCGCAGAGATGGACGAGTTCGGGCGTATCGGAACTGGCGATGATGACGAGCCGCCCTTCGGCGGCAAAGCCGCGCAGCATCAGGTAGATCTCCCGCTTGGTCTCGATGTCGACGCCGCGCGTCGGATCGTTGAGCAGCAGCACGGAGGGATCGAGCGGCAGCCATTTGGCGAGCGCCACCTTCTGCTGGTTGCCGCCGGAAAGCGCCTGGACCGGACGGGCGACGTCGCCCTTGATGGTGAGCCGTCTGGCGAGCTCGGCGATCAGCCCGGTTTCAGCCGCACGATCGCGAAAACCGTTGCGGGCAAGGCGTCCAAGCGAGGGGAGGATCAGGTTGGACGCGATGGAATGGGGCAGCACCAGGCCCTCATGCTTGCGGTCTGCCGGCACATAAACGAGGCCGGCGGCGTTCGCCGCGCCGACATGGGCGGGCAGGCCCGGCTTGCCAGAGACTTCGGCCTCCGCCGCCTTGGCGGGAATGGCGCCATAGAGGCCGAGCAGCAGGTCTTCCTGCCCCTGCCCCACCAGGCCGCCGATGCCGACGATCTCGCCGGCCCGCCCGGAAAAGCCGATATCGCGCACGAGGCCGGCGGAAAAGCCTTCGACATGGACGCGCAATGCGCCCGGATTGGCGGCGGCACGCGGCGGGAAAAGGTCCCCCGTCTCGCGGCCGACCATCAGCCGCACCAGCCCCTCGCCGTCGATGCCCGACAGCGACTGGTCCGCCGTGACGCCGCCGTCCTTGAGCACCGTGACGTGGGAGCAGAGCGCCTGCACCTCGTTGAGGCGGTGGGAAATATAAAGAAGCGCCGTGCCGCGATCGCGCAGCGTCTCGATGAGGCCGGCAAGAATGCCCGCCTCATGCGCCGAGAGCGAGGAGGTCGGTTCGTCGAGGATCAGCACGCGCGGCTTGCGATAGAGCGCCTTGGCGATCTCCACCATCTGCCGCCGGCCGAGCGCGAGATCGGCGACCGGCATATCGAGCGGTTCGGTGAGGCCGACCATGGCGCAGACGTCGCGCACGCCGCGCTGCAGTTCGGCATAGTCGATCAGGCCGAAACGGCGCGGGAAGGCGCCAAGCCCGATATTTTCCGCAATAGACAGGTCCGCCGTGAGGCTCAGCTCCTGCTGCACCACGGCGATACCGGAAGCGCGGGCTGCGGCCGGGCTGAAACGCCCGACCGGCTTGCCGTCGACGGCAATCGTACCGCTCTCCGGCTGGAGGGCGCCGGAGAGAAGGTTGATCAGCGTGGACTTTCCCGCGCCGTTCTCCCCGAGCAGGGCGTGAACCCTGCCCGGATGAAGGGCGATATCGACGCCCTTCAGAACGGGATTGCCGAAAAATCCCTTGAACACCTGCCGGGCTTCCAGCAGGGGTTTTTGATCCGTCATGACGGCATCCTTCAGAGCGAATTACTTCTGGGCGAGCAGCTTGTCGAAGAGCGCCTGGTCGTAATCCGAGTAGATGTAGCCGTCGGCCGGGAACTTGTCGGCGCGCGCGAGATAGCCGTCGATCGTGCTGTCGTCGATAACAGGCAGCGGCACCTTGACGAAGGCCGGCACATCCTTGCCTTCGAGCGCCTGCACGGCGGTGTAGACCGAGAGCGCGCCCAGCCAGTTCGGCTGCATGGTTGCCCAGCCCTTCAGGCCCTTTTCCTTCCACAGTTCCAGGAACTGGCGGGCGTTTTCACCGGTGATCGGAACCTGCTCACGGCCCTGGCGGTCGAAGGCCATGACGGAGCCGGCCGAGAGCGCGCCGCCGAGCGACAGCACGCCATCGATTTCCGGATTGGCGAAGAGCAGGCTGGTCATCGCTTCCTGCGCGGGGGCCGCATTGTATTCCGTGTTGGTCTCGGTGATGATTTCGAGGCCCGGATTGGCGTCGAGCACCGGCTGGGCGCCCTTGCGGCGGTCATCGCTGACGGAAATGCCGGCCGGGCCGTTCATGACGATGATCTTGCCCTTGCCGCCGAGCTGGTCGGACAGCCACTTGGCCGCACCCGCACCCCATTCGCTGGAATCGGTATTGATCTTCGCCGTCACCTTGTCGGTGTTGACGAGGCTGTCGAAGTTGACGACGGCGATGCCCTTGTCGCAGGCATCCGAGATCACGCGGTCGAGCGCGTTGGACGAGCCGGCGATGACGACGATGGCGTCGACATTGGCGTCGATCATCGACTGGATGTGCTGGATCTGCGTCTGGGCATTGCCCTGCGCGTCCGTGATCATCAGATCCTTGACGAGGCCGGCCTTCTTCAGCTCCTCGACCTCGGCGGCGATCGTGCCTTCGGTCTGCTTCATCCAGGTCGGCACCGAATAGATGTTCGCCCAGCCGACCGTGTAAGGCGCCTTGCGATCGCCCTTGATGCAGTTGGCGGCAGCGGATGCCGTGCCGGCCGAAAGCGCAAGCAGGCCCATGGCGACGGCGGCGCCCGCGAAGAGGCGGCTGCGCAGCGAAGCGGACGGGTTGTTTTCAAAAGTCTTCATTGTCGATCCCCTTTTGTGTGCGGCAGCAGAAACGGGCTTGCCATCCGTCAATGTCCAATATAATGTACATATGATCCAAATACCGGACGTCGCGATCTTATGCCGAATTTTGCGTCCCGCAAGAGGGGTGCCGAAATTTCCTGCACGGAAGGCAAGGCGCGCGCATTGACAGCGGCGGTGCCCGGCATGAGAAGCTTGGCGGCAACGAGAGGCAGGAAGGAACGACGATGGATGCAGTTCTGGACGAAGCGGCGGGAAAACGCGCACGCGGGCTCGACCGGGCCTTCGAAATCCTCGACTTCCTGCGCGAGAAGCGCCAGGCGCTGAAGCCGAACGAGATCGCCGCGCAGATCGGCGCGCCGCGCTCATCGGTCTACGAGCTGGTGAACCTGCTGCTGCGCAATGGCATCCTGGAATTCACCGGCGGTGAGGGCCGTGTCTATCTCGGCCGAAAGCTCTATTTCCTCGGCGCGGCCTATGAGAACCATTTCGATTTCACGCGCGAATGCGAGGCGGCGCTGGAGCGCCTGGCCGACAAGACGCGCGAGACCGCGCAGTTCTGCATGCTGGACGGCAACAAATACACCGTCGTGCGCATGCGCGAGGGCGCCCGGCCCTTCCGCATCTCCACCGATGTCGGCCAGTCCGTGCCGATCCCGTGGACGGCGTCCGGCCGCGTGCTCGTCGCGCATATGACCGATGCCGAAATCCTCGCCTTCATTCCGGCGCAGGATTTCCAGCTGCCGGGCGGCGAGTGGCTCGATCCCGCCACCTTCATCGCCGAGGTGCGGGCGGCCGAGAGCGACGGCCATTTCACCTTCAACAGCATCGTCGACAGCTTTACCCATTGTTTTGCCGTGCCGGTCATGGGTGATGCGGGCCATGCCGTCGCGACACTCTGCCTCGTTGCGCCGCGCGCCGACGGGCTTGCCAATCGCGAACAGTATCTCGCCTGCCTGAAGGACGCAGCCCGGCGCCTTGGCGGCCATGCGCCCGCCCAGTCGAGACGCGCCTGAATGTTTCAGGCTTGGTTGGATAGCCAGCGATCGATCCCATGGGCCGCCGCGCGGCCGGTCGCAAAGCAGGCCGTCAGCAGATAGCCGCCGGTCGGCGCTTCCCAATCGATCATCTCGCCGGCCACGAAGACGCCTGGCAGCGCGATCAGCCCATAATCCTCGCCAAGTGCATCGAAGCGGATGCCGCCGGCCGAAGAGATCGCCTCGGCAATCGGCCGCGGCCGGACGAGACGGATGGGCAGCGCCTTCACCACCGCCGCCAGATCCTCCGGCGCGAGGCCCGCAACATTCGCAACACATTCCCGCAGCAGCGCCGCCTTGACGCCATCAAGCCCCGCGCCCTTGCGCAGCCGGGTGGAAAAGCTCGCCTTTCTGTCCTGCCGGGCGAAATCCGCAGCCAGCCGCTCGGCGCTTCTTCCCGGCGCAAGATCGACCACGAGCGTCGCGAACCCAGTCGCCTCCAGAACGTCGCGCAACGCCGCCGCATGGGCATAGACCAGGCTGCCCTCGATCCCGGTTTTCGAGACGACGAACTCGCCGGGAACCGTGCCGGCGGCGGATTGCGCGGTCACGCCCTTCACCGCCGCGCCGGCGAATTTCTCGACGAGCAGAGGCGACCAGTCCACGTCAAAGCCGCAATTGGCCGGGCGCAGCGGCGCGATATCGACGCCCATCTTCGCCAGCCATTCCACCCAGGCGCCGTCCGATCCAAGCCGCGGCCAGCTCGCCCCGCCCAGTGCCAGAAGCACGGCATCGAACCCCATCACCGTCTCGCCATCGGGCGTCTCGACCCGCAACCCGCCCGCGGTAAAGCCCGTCCAGCGATGCCGCACGCGGATATCGACGTCCTGCCCTTCCAGCCGCGCCCGCCACGCGCGCAACAGCGGCGACGCCTTCATGACCTCGGGAAAGACGCGGCCGGACGTGCCGACGAAGGTTTTGGTGCCAAGGCCATCCGCCCAGGTCCGGAGATCGTCGGGCGTAAAGCCGTCGAGTGCTGTGCGCAGCCGCGCATTGGCGGCGCCAAAACGGGTTGCGAACCGCGCAAAAGGCTCGGAATGGGTAATGTTCAGGCCGGATTTTCCCGCAAGCAGAAACTTGCGCCCGATGGTCGGCATGGCCTCGAGCACGGTCACGGCATGGCCGCGCGCCGACAGCACCTCCGCCGCCATCAGCCCGGCCGGCCCACCGCCGACGATCCCGATCCGTCTTCCGCTCATCCGCTCAACCTCAAATCCGCTGTGTCGTCATAGAGCGTCCGACAGCGCTTCGCCAGCAATCGCGTGATCGCAAAGCGCCGCCAGTGTAGGATCGCAGGACGAATCGGGAGACATCCATGGATATCAAGCGCAACGGCACCAGCCCCTCGGCCCCAGGCCACGCCGACTATTTCACCGGCACCGTCCGCCTCGACACGCCGTTTAAGGCCGAGGCTCCCGGACGCGCCGGCGGCGCCATCGTGACCTTCGAACCCGGCGCCCGCACCGCCTGGCACACCCATCCGCTCGGCCAGACCGTCATCGTCACATCCGGCCTCGGCTGGGCGCAGCGCGAAGGCGGGCCGATCGAGGAAATCCGCCCCGGCGACGTCGTCTGGTTCCCGCCCGGTGAAAAACACTGGCACGGCGCCACCGACAAGACTGCCATGACCCACATCGCCATCGCCGAATCGGAAAACGGCTCGCCTGTGACCTGGTTGGAAAAGGTGACGGACGCGCAATATCTCGGAAAAGCCGGCTAAGGCTCAATCCGCCGATGGCCGGTCAGACGTGGAGACCGGGCGCCTCATGGCCGGACTGGGCGACATATTCGGTATAGCCGCCCGGATATTGATGCACGTCGTCGCCGTTGAGCTCCAGCACGCGGTTCGACAGTGCGCCGAGGAAGCGCCGGTCGTGCGAGACGAACAGCATCGTGCCCTCGTAGTCGGCCAGCGCCTTGATCAGCATCTCCTTGGTATCGAGATCGAGATGGTTCGTCGGCTCGTCGAGGATCAGGAAATTCGGCGGATCGAACAGCATGGCCGCCATGACCAGCCGTGCCTTCTCGCCACCTGAAAGCACGCGGCACTTCTTCTCCACGTCATCGCCGGAAAACCCGAAGCAGCCGGCGAGCGTGCGCAGCGGCCCCTGGCCTGCACGCGGAAACTCCGTCTCCAGCCACTCGAAGACCGTCAGATCGCCGTCGAGAAGATCCATCGCATGCTGTGCGAAATAGCCGACCTTGACGCTCGCGCCGATCGTCACGCTGCCCTGGTCCGGCGTGGCCGCCCCGGCGACGAGTTTCAGCAAGGTCGATTTACCCGCACCGTTGACGCCCATCACGCACCAGCGCTCGCGGCGGCGGATGAGAAAGCTGAAATCGCTGTAGATCGTCTTGTTGCCATAGGCCTTGTCGACATTCTTGAGATTGACGACGTCCTCGCCGGAGCGCGGCGCCGGCTGGAACTCGAACATGACGGTCTGGCGCCGGCGCGGCGGCTCGACGCGCTCGATCTTGTCGAGCTTTTTCACCCGGCTCTGCACCTGCGCGGCATGCGAGGCGCGCGCCTTGAAGCGCTCGATGAACTTGATCTCCTTGGCGAGCATCGCCTGCTGCCGCTCGAACTGCGCCTGCTGCTGCTTCTCGTTCTGCGCGCGCTGCTGCTCGTAAAAACCGTAGTCGCCGGAATAGGTGTTGAGCGAACCGGCATCGATCTCGATAATCTTGGTGACGATGCGGTTCATGAACTCGCGGTCGTGCGAGGTCATCAAAAGCGCTCCGTCGTAGTTCTTCAGGAACTGCTCGAGCCAGATGAGGCTTTCGAGATCGAGATGGTTGCTCGGTTCGTCGAGCAACATGACATCGGGGCGCATGAGCAGGATGCGGGCGAGCGCCACACGCATCTTCCACCCGCCCGAAAGTTTTCCGACGTCGCCGTCCATCATTTCCTGGCTGAAGCTCAGGCCCGCCAGAACCTCACGCGCCCGGCTTTCCAGCCCGTAGCCGTCGAGCTCCTCATAGCGCGCCTGCACCTCGCCGTAGCGCTCGATGATCGCATCCATCTCGTGGAGCCTGTCGGGATCGACCATCGCCGCCTCGAGTTCGTGCAGCTCCGCAGCGACCGAGCTCACCGGCCCGGCCCCGTCCATCACCTCGGTGACGGCGCTGCGCCCCTCCATCTCGCCGACATCCTGGCTGAAATAACCGATCGAGACATTCTTCTCCGTCGATATCTGCCCCTCATCCGGCTGCTCCTGTCCGGTGATCATTCGGAACAGCGTCGTCTTGCCGGCCCCGTTCGGTCCGACCAGCCCGATCTTCTCGCCCTTGTTCAAGGCGGCGGCAGCCTCGATGAAGAGAATGCGATGGCTGTTGGACTTGCTGATATTCTCGATGCGGATCATGGAAAAACGGGCCTCGTCGTGTCCCGCGCCCTATGCCACGACGCGGTACACAAAGTCCATGCGCTCCCTGCGGGAGCACCGGTTATTCAAACTTGGGGAAGGAAAGCGATGGCGGAGAGGGTGGGATTCGAACCCACGATACGGTTGCCCGTATGCCGCATTTCGAGTGCGGTGCTTTCGACCACTCAGCCACCTCTCCGCTTAACTGGTCGGCGCTCTTCAGCGCGGGGCGGTACATAGCGGGTGTCGGGCGGGGGCGCAAGGGGGCGAAGGGCGAGAAAATTCATCTCTTTGTCATGGTGACGGGAAATCCCTTGACAGTTTCCGGCGGCTCACCTATTGCGCAAGGTGCAGTGGCATAGGTCTCACTTGTGCCGCTACGAAGGTTCTTTGCGCTTTCGGCCTTGGATTTCAAGTGCCGCCTGCCTGGATCCTCCTTAAGCCGGCGATGCGCCAATGCATCGTCATTCCCGCGACTGATAAAAAGACGGCCTTGCCCTTTGGGACAAAGAGCCGGCACGAACATGAAAGGATATAAAATGTTCGCAGTCATCAAGACCGGCGGTAAGCAGTACCGCGTGGCCGCCAACGACGTTCTGACGATTGAAAAGCTGTCGGGCGACGCTGGTGCGAAGATCGAATTCACCGAAGTGCTGATGGTCGGCGTTGGCGCCGATGCAACGATCGGCGCGCCCTTCGTCGAAGGCGCCGTCGTCACCGCAGAAGTCGTCGAGCATGGCCGCGCCAAGAAGGTCATCGCCTTCAAGAAGCGCCGTCGCCAGAACTCGAAGCGTTCGCGCGGTCATCGTCAGCACAACACGACTGTCCGCATCATCGACATCGCTGGCGCCGGCAAGGCCAAGAAGGCTTCCAAGAAGTCTGACGCCGCCGAAGCCGCAGCCGAATAATCCGGACAGGTAAAGGAGAACTCCCATGGCACACAAAAAAGCTGGCGGCTCCTCGCGCAACGGTCGCGATTCCCAGTCCAAGCGCCTCGGCGTGAAGAAGTTCGGCGGCGAAGCCGTCCTCGCAGGCAACATCATCATCCGTCAGCGTGGCACGCAGTGGCATCCCGGTGCCAATGTCGGCCTCGGCAAGGATCACACGATCTTCGCTCTGACAGCTGGCAATGTGAATTTCCGTACGAAGGCCAACGGTCGCATTTACGTGTCTGTAGCCCCGAAAGCGGAAGCAGCGGAATAAGCCGGTAGCGCTCTAAAACAGCCGGCGTCTCATCGACCCGGCTGGCGCTACAGGTTTCAGGCCTGAAGAAGAAAAAGGGAGATGAGGCAAGACCTTATCTCCCTTTTTCGTTTCTGGAGGACTGAACATGCAAACCGAGTTGTTGCGGGAAGACCAATCACGGTCTCCCCAGGACAGGCTGAGGCCTGACCGGTCGAGGACCGATTGCCCGATCTTACTGTCGCCGCGGCTCGTCATGAGAGCCCCGCACGAAGACGACATCGACGCCCTTGCCCATCTCGCCAACAACGCCAATATCGCCAACATGGTCGCCCGCATGCCGCACCCCTATACGGTTGCGGATGCCGCCGATTTCGTGCGACGCACACGCGCCGGCGCGATTGGCAAGTGCGTCTATGCCATTACGAAAGCCGATAACGGCGCCTTCCTCGGTTGCTGCGGCATCGAACCGCACGAGGACGGACGCACCGTCGAGCTCGGTTACTGGCTGGGCGAACCCTACTGGAACCAGGGCTACGTCACGGAAGCGGCCCATGCGCTGATCGACATGGTTTTCCGCACCCGCGACGTCGACCAGATCGATGCGCGTTGCCGGGTCATGAACATCCCGTCGCGCCGCGTCATCCAGAAGTGCGGCTTCCAGTTCCAGGCGACCGGCATGGTGCAGAGCCTCGCCGTCGGCGGCATGGTGCCCGTCGAGTGGTACAGGCTCGACCGCAAGACCTGGGTTTCGCTGAAGAGCTGGGGAGGCCTGCGATGAACGCCATGCAGACCCCCATCGAGCGGACGCGCGCCGCCGGTCCCGGCCCCTGCCCGACCATCACGACGGCCCGCCTGACGCTTCGTCCGCACCGCATGTCGGATGCGGAGGCGATCGCCCAGTCGCTGTCCGATTTCCAGGTCTCGCGCATGCTGGCGCGGGTCCCCGCCCCCTATGACCGGCAGGATGCCGCCGAATGGCTTTCGATGATGACCAGCGATCTCAACGAGGACTGGGCATTCGCCATCACCGCGGATGACGACGTGCATATCGGCTGCATCTCCTTCGAGAAGCGGCGCAAAGGCTGGGAAATCGGCTACTGGCTGAACCGCTTCTACTGGCGGCGCGGCTATATGAGCGAGGCGGTGCATGCGGCGACGGCACGCTTCCTGATGCGCATGCCGGGCACGGAAATCCATTCCGGCGTCTTCGCCGATAACCTGGCCTCCCTTCGGGTGCAGGAAAAGGCGGGCTTTCGCATCACTGGCTGCAGCGACGTCTTCAGCACCGCCCGCGGCGCGATGGTGCCGCATATCGAGACGCTGCTGGCGCCGGGCGATTTCCGTCCCGTCTCGTCAAGGCACTGATAGCGATCGGGGCGGAGAGATCCGCCCCGGTTTCACGACAGCTCGAACCAGACGGGCATGTGGTCGGAGCCGAAGGCGGTCTCGTCCACCCAGGCATCTGTCAGGCGCTCCACGAGGCCGTGGCTGAGGAAACAGTAATCGAGGAACATGCGGTCGGCATGGTCCTTGGGGTTGATCCAGCTGAAGCTTGCCGCATGGCGCTTGCCGAGACCGGCGAGCGCATCGACGGGGTTGGTGGCGCGGATCTGGCGGCCGTAGAGCGCATCGACGGCACCGGCCATTTCGCAATATTCCGGCGATTCCGGCACCATGTTGAAGTCGCCCATCAGGACGTAATCTTCCGGCACCGGCGGTTCGGGCAGGCCGAATTCATGGGCACCGGAAATCGCACCGCCCTCGACGCTGTAGAGCTGGACGCGGTCCTTGAGGTAGCGGATCTGCGCGATGCGCTCGTCGCGGTGAACGTGGTCGAGATGTACGGAATAGACCCGGAGCGGACCGCTCGGCGTGGCAATCACCGCCTCGGTGGCGCCGCGTTGGAGGTTCAGCTTGTCGAGCGTGCGGGTGCGGGGAAGGGAAATGAGACGGGTCGAGAGGATCGGCCAGCGGGAAAAGATCATGTTGCCGAACTGGAAGCGGCGGTTGACCACGCGGCCCTTCTCGATGGCCGAACCGGCATCAAGATCGCAGGCCGGCCAGAAGGCGGAGTAATGGTTGGCAAGCAGGGTCTGCAATTCGGCGACCATGTCGATGCCGCCGTTGAGATGAAAGTTGCGGGTCACCTCCTGCAAGGCGATGATATCGGCGCCGTGGATCGAGGAGACGATGCGCGGCAGGTCGAGGCGATCGTCGAGACCGATGCCGTACTGGATGTTATAGCTGACGAATTTCACGATAGTCTTTGACCTCTGCGGGAAGCGGCTATATCGAAGACGGCAAAATGAGCATGTTGAACAGAATAAAGCGAACGGCGAGCCGATGAAGTTCCTGGACGAAGCAAAAGTCTATATCCGGTCCGGCGACGGCGGGGCAGGGGCTGTCTCGTTCCGCCGTGAAAAATTCGTCGAATTCGGCGGACCCGACGGCGGCGACGGCGGTCGCGGCGGCGATGTGTGGGTGGAGGCCGTCAACGGTCTCAACACGCTGATCGACTTCCGCTTCCAGCAGCATTTCAAGGCCTCGACCGGCACGCATGGCATGGGCCGCAACCGCACGGGCGCCAACGGTGCTTCCGTGACGCTGAAGGTGCCCGTCGGCACGCAGATCTTCGAGGAAGACAACGAGACGCTGATCGTCGACATGGTGGCTGAGGGGCAGCGCTTCAAGCTCGCCGCCGGCGGCAACGGCGGCTTCGGCAACTCGCATTTCAAGTCCGCGACCAATCAGGCGCCGAACTGGGCCAATCCGGGCCTCGAAGGGGACGAGAAGACCATCTGGCTCCGGCTGAAGCTGATCGCCGATGCCGGCCTCGTCGGCCTGCCGAATGCCGGCAAGTCGACCTTCCTTGCCACCTGCACCCGTGCCCGGCCGAAGATCGCCAACTATCCCTTCACGACGCTGCATCCCAATCTCGGCGTGGCGACGATCGACGGCTCGGAATTCATCTTCGCCGATATTCCCGGCCTCATCGAGGGTGCGCATGACGGTGTCGGTCTCGGCGACCGCTTCCTCGGTCATGTCGAGCGCACGCGCGTGCTGCTGCATCTCGTTTCCGCGCAGGAGGAGGATGTCGGCAAGGCCTATAAGACCGTGAAGCACGAGCTGGAAGCCTATGGCGGCGGCATCACCGACAAGCCCGAGATCGTGGCGCTCTCGCAGATCGACCTTCTCGACGAGGACGAGTTGAAGAAGAAGACCAAGGCGCTGCAAAAGGCCTGCGGCCAGCCGGTGCTGCAGCTTTCCGCCGTCGCCAATGTCGGCATGGTCGGCGCGCTGCGCGCCGTGCGCGACGTCATCGTTCAATCGAAGAATGCCGGATCCGACGACTGAGATGACGAAGAACCGCAAACCGCTCGGAAAACACCGCCGGATTGTGATCAAGATCGGCTCGGCCCTGCTCGTGGACCGCGCCACGGGCCTGAAAAAGGCCTGGCTCGATGCGATGTGCAAGGATATCGCCGCACTGAAGGCCGGCGGCACGGACGTGCTCGTCGTCTCTTCCGGCGCCATCGCGCTCGGCCGCTCCGTGCTGAAGGTGCCCTCGGGCGCCTTGAAGCTTGAGGAAAGCCAGGCTGCGGCCGCCGTCGGCCAGATCGCGCTGGCGCGCGCCTGGTCTGAGAGCCTGTCTTCAGACGGTATTGTCGCCGGCCAGATTCTCTTGACGCTCGGCGATACGGAAGAGCGCCGCCGCTATCTCAATGCGCGCGCGACGATCAACCAGCTTCTGAAGCTCGGCTCGGTGCCGATCATCAACGAGAACGACACGGTCGCAACGACCGAAATCCGCTATGGCGACAACGATCGGCTGGCCGCCCGCGTCGCCACGATGACGGGTGCGGACCTGCTCGTGCTGCTGTCGGATATCGACGGTCTCTACACAGCGCCGCCGCATCTCGACCCGGACGCGCGTTTCCTCGAAACCATCGACGCCATCACGCCCGAGATCGAGGCGATGGCGGGCGGTGCGGCGTCGGAATTGTCGCGTGGCGGCATGCGCACCAAGATCGATGCCGGCAAGATCGCGACGGGCGCGGGCTGCGCCATGATCATCGCTTCCGGCAAGGTCGACCATCCCCTGCGCGCGATCGAAGAGGGCGCGCGTTCCTCATGGTTTGCGCCTTCGGGCTCGCCGGTCACGGCACGCAAGACGTGGATTGCCGGGCAGTTGCAGCCGGCCGGACGGTTGGAGATCGATGCCGGTGCCGAAACGGCGCTGAGTGCGGGAAAAAGCCTGCTGCCCGCCGGTGTGCGCGGCGTCTGGGGTTCGTTTTCGCGCGGCGACACCGTGGCGATCTATGGCACGAACGGCCGCGAGATCGCGCGTGGTCTTGCGGGCTACGATGCGGATGAAGCGCGGCTGATCGTCGGCAAGAAATCCGCTGATATCGCCGAAATCCTCGGCTATGCCGGCCGCGCCGCGATGGTGCACCGGGACGACCTCGTGGTGACCGGCCTCGCTGCGTCCCCTGCGGAGACGGGAAAGGACGTGAGCCATGCTTGATCAGGTCAAGACCGATATCGACGCCCTGATGGCCGAAATCGGTCGCAACGCCCGTGCCGCCGCCCGCCCACTCGCCATAGCAACGGCCGCTGAGAAGAACCGCGCGCTCGAAGCCATGGCGGCCGAAATCTTCGCCAACCGCGATGCCATCCTCGCGGCTAATGCCATCGATCTCGCCAATGCCCGCGAAAGCGGTGTCGCCGCCTCCTTCATCGACCGGCTGACACTGACGGCGGAACGCATCGACGGCATCGCCGCCGCGATCCGCGATATCGCCGATCTCAAGGACCCGGTCGGCGACATCATCGCCGAATGGGATCGGCCGAACGGCCTGCATATCGAGCGCGTGCGCACGCCGCTCGGTGTCATCGGCGTGATCTATGAAAGCCGCCCGAATGTGACGGCCGATGCCGGCGCACTGTGCCTGAAGGCTGGCAATGCCGTGATCCTGCGTGGCGGATCGGACAGCGTGAATTCATCGCAGGCGATCCATTCCTGCCTCGTCGCCGGTCTCAAGGCCGCCGGCCTGTCGGAGCACGCCATCCAATACGTGCCGGTCACCGATCGCGCTGCCGTCGGCGCCATGTTGTCGGGCCTCGACGGTTCGATCGACGTCATCGTACCGCGCGGTGGAAAAAGCCTCGTCGCACGCGTGCAGAGCGAGGCGCGCGTGCCGGTCTTCGCCCATCTCGAAGGCCTCTGCCATATCTATGTCGATAAATCCGCCGACCTCGACATGGCGAAGACGATCGTCGTGAACGCCAAGATGCGCCGCACCGGCGTTTGCGGCGCTGCCGAAACCTTGCTGATCGACCGCGCCGTTGCCGACACGCATCTTACCCCGCTCGTTGAAGGCCTCGCCGCCGCCGGCTGCGAGGTGCGCGCCACGGACGAGATCCGCACCCGTATTCCCGGCCTTGTCGCCGCAAGCGAACAGGACTGGTCGACGGAATATCTCGACGCGATCATCTCCGTCTCGCTGGTCGATGGCATTTCAGGCGCCGTGGAACACATCAATCGCTGGTCCTCCGCCCATACGGAAGCCGTGATCGCCGAAGATCCCGACGTGGTCGAGCGCTTCTTCACGGAGATCGATTCGGCCATCCTCGTGCACAACGCCTCCACCCAGTTCGCCGATGGCGGCGAGTTCGGCATGGGCGGCGAGATCGGCATCGCGACCGGCAAGATGCATGCGCGCGGCCCGGTCGGCGTCGAGCAGCTCACCTCGTTCAAATACCGGGTGCGCGGCACCGGACAGGTGCGGCCCTGAGGTGACGGCGGGCGCGGTTGAGACACGCTATCTGAGGATGCCCCATGTCGAAAAAGGCATGGCGGTCGGCCTGTTCGGCGGCTCGTTCAATCCGCCGCACCAAGGCCATGCGCTGGTTGCCGAAACCGCGTTGCGCCGCCTTGGCCTCGACCAGCTCTGGTGGATGGTGACGCCGGGCAACCCTTTAAAAGACCATAAGGAACTGGCACCGCTCGCCGAGCGCATCCGTCTTAGCGAAGAGATTGCTCCCAGCCCCCGTATCAAAGTGACGGCCTTCGAAAAACGGCTCGGCCAGAGTTATACGGCCAAGACGCTGGAGCGTGTGCAAGCCCTGAACCGTGGCGTGAACTTCGTCTGGATCATGGGCGCCGACAATCTGAAAACCTTCCACAAATGGCAGAACTGGCAGAAGATCGCCTGCACCTTCCCCATCGCCGTCATCGACCGACCGGGCTCGACGCTCGCCTATCTCTCCTCGCGCATGGCCAAGACCTTCGATTATGCCCGCGTCGACGAGGAGGACGCCATGAGCCTGCCGGGCCGGCGGGCGCCCGCCTGGACCTTCATCCACGGACCGCGCTCTCCGCTCAGTTCAACGGCGCTGCGGACACGCACAACGCTAGAGAAAACCATCTATCAGAAGTGACGTCTTGAAAGTGGTAACCATTGGTGCCTACATTTAGTAGGTGCCGGCGACGACATATACCGGCACGAGACGTGCTTGACCTGTTTTACGGAAAGGAACGAACCTGACAACAGCGCACGCAAAGGGAAACGTCATCGGCGTTTTCTCCAGGAGCGCGGGCCGCAGCGACGATGCCGCCGACCGTGCCCTTCACTTGGTCCTCGCTAGCCTCGAGGACTCGAAGGCAGAAGATATCGTCACGATCAACATTGCCGGTAAATCGGCGCTGGGCGACTACATGGTGGTCGTGTCCGGACGCTCGAACCGTCACGTCATGGCGATTGCCGACCACCTCATCTCCGACATGAAGGACGAAGGCCTGGGCAATGCCCGCGTCGAAGGCCTTGAAGCCGGTGACTGGGTGCTCATCGACACGGGCGATATCATCGTCCATGTGTTCCGACCGGAAATCCGGGAGTTCTACAACATAGAGCGGATGTGGGCGGCTCCCGAGATCGAAGACGGTACGGTTCACTAAACAGAACGCCGGGCACCTGTCTGGCGAGGAAACATGGTGGCGCAAGGCTTAAGCGCCACCCGAACGGACAGGGCTTTGTGCGATGCGGGTTGGACTTTTTGCGGTTGGACGGCTGAAGGCCGGCCCTGAGAAGGATCTTGCGGCCCGTTATATCGACCGTTTCGCGAAGGCCGGCCCCGCCATCGGCCTCGAACTCGGCAAGATGGCCGAAGTCGGCGAAAGCCGCGCCGGCAATGCCGAGACGCGCAAGCGCGAGGAAGCGGCGATGCTGGAAAAGGCGCTGCCCGACGGCGCCGTGCTGATCCTGCTCGACGAGCGCGGCAAATCGCTCGATTCGCCCGGTTTCGCCCATCTCCTCGGCGGTTTCCGCGATGCCGGCAAACGCGAGCTGATGATCGCCATCGGCGGCGCAGACGGGCTCGACCCCGCGCTTTACGACCGCGCCGACGCGACGCTCTGCCTCGGCAAAATGACCTGGCCGCACCAGCTCGTGCGCATCCTGCTCGCCGAGCAGCTCTATCGCGCCGTCACCATTCTCTCCGGCCATCCCTATCACCGCAGCTGACACCATGGCCGCGCAAGCCCTAAGGTTCAGGATGGCAGAGGCCGTATTTTCGGCGCTGTTCTGTCCAAGGGATTCTCAGGCCGCAGGATTTCTTGGCGAAAGCGCCAAATCAGCTTAGAGCGGTCAGAACAGATTTTTGGGAAACGATGAGGAAAACCGGCAAAGCCTATCCCGGTGGAGACGTCAGCCGCCTGCTGCGGCCGGCGCTGCTTTCGGCTGCGCTGTCGGTTGCCCTCCTGCCTTCTCCCGTTACCGCCGAGCCAAACGAGGCAACGGTCACGACCGGCTCCCTGCCGAAGGCCGAGGTCGATCCCGCCGCGGCACTCTCGCTGCGCCGCGACAGCACGCGCCGCGAGCTGGAAACGCTCTCCCAGTCGATCACCGTCTCCGACGAGAAGACGGAGGCGCTGGAAGCCGAAATCGCCAAGCTCGACAAATCCCGCCAGACCCTGCGCGACGAAATCGTCAAATCCGCGGCGATGCGCAAGGACATGGAAGAGAAGATTCTGGCCGGCGAAAAGCGGCTGGAAGGCATGCGCGAGCGGGAAGCGGGCGTGCGCGCCTCGCTGCACGACCGCCGCGGCCTGCTCGCCGAAGTGCTTGCCGCCCTCCAGCGCATGGGTCGCAACCCGCCGCCGGCGCTGCTGGTGACGCCGGATGACGCGCTCGCCTCCGTGCGCAGCGCCATCCTGCTCGGCGCCGTCGTGCCCGGCATCCGCAAGGAGACCGACGGGCTCATCGAAGATCTTTCCGCGCTCATGGACATCAAGAGCGACATCGACCGCGAGCACACGGAACTGACCGACGCCATGCAGCTGCGGCTGGAGGAGGAGAAGCGCTCCGAGCTCTTGATCGCCGAGAACGAGGCGCTGGCCACGACCAACAACCGCACGCTTGCCGCCGAGCGCCGCCGCGCCGAAGAGCTCGCGGCGCGTGCATCGAGCCTCGAGGGCCTGATCGGCAGCCTCGAGCAGGAGATCGGTTCAGTGCGCGATGCCGCAGCGCTTGCCAAGTCCCAGGAGGAGGCGCGGCGCAACCAGTCGGACGCCGAACGCGAGAAGGCGCGGGCGCTCGCCCGCGACAGCGTGCCCGACAAAAACCGCATTGCTCCCGCATACGAATTTCAGGAATTGCAGGCAAAACTCGACTATCCCGTGGCCGGCGACGTGCTGCGCCGGTTCGGCGACGCTGACGGTACCGGCCATGATTCGCAGGGCATGACGCTGGCGACCAATGCGGGTGCCCTCGTCACGGCGCCGTCGGATGGATGGATCGTCTTTGCCGGAACGTTTCGCAGTTATGGGCGCATGATCATCCTGAATGCCGGCGAGGGCTACCATCTGGTGCTCTCGGGCATGGACAAGGTGAATGTGCGTGAGGGTCAGTTCGTCGTGGCGGGTGAACCGCTCGCCGTGATGGGTGAAAAAAGGGTTGCGAGTGTCAATGCTTTGACGCTGGAAACAGACAAGCCGACACTTTACATTGAATTCCGAAAGAACGGAAAACCGGTTGATTCCCAGCCGTGGTGGTCCGCCAAATATTCTGGAAAGGCACGCAATGATTCGTAGGGCTTCACTCGTTCTCGTCGGTGCACTCATGGGTGCGACGGCCATGAGCGTCATCAACACGGCAACGCTGCCCGCAGAAGCCGCCGGCTCGTCGACCTATCGCGAGCTGTCGATTTTCGGCGACGTGTTCGAGCGTGTGCGCGCACAATATGTGACGCCGCCGAAGGAAGACCAGCTGATCGAGAATGCCATCAACGGCATGCTCTCCTCGCTCGACCCGCATTCGTCCTACATGAATGCCAAGGACGCCGAGGACATGCGCACCCAGACGCGCGGCGAATTCGGCGGTCTCGGCATCGAAGTCACGATGGAAGACGAACTCGTCAAGGTCATCACGCCGATCGACGATACCCCGGCTGCCCGTGCGGGCGTTCTGGCCGGCGACTTCATTTCGAAGATCGACGGCGCCGATGTGCGCGGCCTGAAGCTGGAAGAAGCCGTCGAGAAGATGCGCGGCGCCGTCAACACGCCGATCAAGCTGACGCTGATCCGCAAGGGCGCCGACAAGCCGATCGAACTCACCATCATGCGCGACATCATCGCCGTCAGGGCCGTCAAGTCCCGCGTCGAAGGCGATGTCGGCTACCTGCGCGTCATTTCCTTCACGGAAAAGACCTATGACGACCTGGAAGCCGCGATCACCAAGATCAAGAAGGAAGTGCCGGAAGACAAGCTGAAGGGCTATGTGCTCGACCTGCGCCTCAATCCGGGCGGTCTGCTCGACCAGGCGATCAACGTCTCCGACGCCTTCCTGGAGCGCGGCGAGGTCGTTTCGACCCGCGGCCGCAACGAGGACGAAACCCGCCGCTTCAACGCGACGCCGGGCGACGACACCGACGGCAAGCCGGTCATCGTGCTTGTCAACGGCGGTTCGGCTTCGGCCTCTGAGATCGTCGCGGGCGCGCTGCAGGATCTGCGCCGCGCCACCGTGCTCGGCACGCGCTCCTTCGGCAAGGGTTCGGTCCAGACCATCATTCCGATGGGCGACGCCGGTGCGCTGCGCCTGACGACAGCGCTTTACTACACGCCGTCGGGCAAATCGATCCAGGGTACGGGCATCACGCCCGATATCACGGTCGAACAGCCGCTGCCGGCCGATCTGCAGGGCAAGCTGGAGACCGCAGGTGAATCCAGCCTGCGCGGCCACATCCAGGGCCAGAGCGAGACGGACCAGGGTTCCGGTTCGGCCGCCTATGTGCCGCCGGAAGCCAAGGACGACATGCAGCTTCAGTACGCGCTCGAACTGCTGCGCGGCCAGAAGACCGACAAGGCGTTTCCGGCCAATCCGGAAAAGGCCGAGCTGAAGAACTAATTCCTTCATCCGGGCCCGTCACCCGACGGGTCCGGATGTCCTATGCAGCTTCGGCCAGCGCGGACTGACCTTGGGCACAGACATTCACGCACCGCTCGGCCAGGACCGCAAGGCAAGGCCGCAACCGGCGGGACCGTCACGGTTCTCTGCCGGCACGATCGTGTTTGCTCTCGCCGTCGTTGCCCTTGTTACCTTTTCCGGCTGGACGGCCATGGCGCCGAGCGGCCTCGTC
>NZ_JBLZPH010000083.1:0-18100 GCF_049199205.1 Shinella sp. M31
GGATGCCGGCACACCGATCAGGAATACCCCAAACGCGTCTCCCGTAGCCGCCTGGTTCTGTTGTTTTGAAAGTGCGGCGAGATTACCTTGTTCTTTAATGTATTCCTGACCCAGCTGTTCGCAGTTTAGGTTTCCATAAGCGGCCATAGGAATGTCGACCGGCACGATAGCATCAGGGCGCTTTGCACACGACGTTGCAACAGCCGCGGTTATCGCGACGGTGATCAGGTTATTTCTCATGTTGTCCCCCAGAATTGCGAATGCATAGAAGCAAATCACGCAGGGGTTGTCGAGCGATGTAGGCGTAGAAAACTGAATGTCTCAATTATGTCCAGCAGCTCAAATGCGGGCGGTGCGTCGGTTAGGTCGTCCTCAGCCAGCATGCCGGCGACCCCAGGGTCGTAAGGGAAATCCTTCAGCGCATCGAGGCGGGCCAACGGAGCAACATCGAACGGAATTAGTGCTCAACGGCGTTGCCGGTCACGGAACGACGGTGGGTACCATCAAAGTGACCATTTGAACCTGATCCACGTCGACGCGATATTCGATATGAAGCGAATGATCGACGAGGTCGTACCTATCCCACGCGCCGTACTCGCCCAGTATTGGGTCAACGGACGCTTGGCCGCTCCGCGAAGGTTTTCCGAGGGCCGCGATCACGTCGTTTCTGGTGCTGCCGATCGGTAGATCAATCTCCTGGTACGCGAAAAGGGCAGAGGTAAGAAAGATCGTTGTTAAGCGATCGTCGCTATCGCACACGATCTCAAATCCCTCGCTCTCGCAGCTATAGTTGATGCGCTTTTCCGCTAGGTCATCATCGACTGACTTGCTGAATACTCAGCTCGAAAAAGGTGCGCTATTTAGAAGACCAGTTGCGCTTTTTGCCTAGATATCTAGTGAGAGTAGGCATCGGTGCTCCAGATGCATGGGGAAGAGACCTGCATGATTGCCGCCGATAGGACGCGCTGTCGTATTGCTCCTTCACTTGGCCATGAAGGCTTCTTCAGCTCCACCGCGGCACGCGTGAAACATTCCTATAACGACAGCGCCGCGAGCGGAAAGTCCTGTTCGGCCCCAAAGCGCTCGGCTCGCGTTTTTGTTCGGTGAAGTTTTATGAAGAGCGGAAGAGAGTGTGCTGTTCATGCACCCGAGTACTTGGCCTCGAACTGCCTCGATCCCACAATGAGCGCCCCGCGTGTTGAGTGCGCTGGATTGCATCTCCCTTAGCCGCTTCTGGGAACCCGCCAACAGAAAAGCTCGCTCGTCCTTGGAGATGCTGTTTGATGCCAGAAGCTGTTGCAGCTTGCTGCGCTCTGATGCTTGGCTGACGTTCTGACATGCGCTTGCCGCGTTAACGTGGGATCCATTCGATGCGAGAACGCTGAGTGCTAAGCCGAGCCAAAAGGTGAAGTTGCGAAAAGACCTCATATGTTAAGCCTAGTGGGCCTCAGCAAAGCGTGCAACACACTTGCGCCGTTTCACATCTATGTTTCACAACCTAAGCGCTGCCGCTCGGGCGTGCGCGCCGGCCGGCCGGCCGATGAGCGCTGCAAAGGGGCGGAAGAGAGCGCACACTGCGGCAGTCTACCCGTAGATCACCAATATCTGATCAATTGTCAGCGGTGAGGGTATCCAGTCCAGGAATTCAAAAAGCTCGTCAGTCCTGAAGGAGGCCCAATAAGGCTCATAACCAGGCTCAAGATCTGGGACGGTTCTCCAGCGGATAATGTCCATCTCTCCTTCGTCGTTTCGCGCCGCTATAGGTGTGCCATCGCGAGGCGCGGTCGGAGCGAGGTAAGTCTCCGGCGCCGTCCGAAAGGCCTGGCTCAGATCTGGGTAGCCACTATTCATCGTCTTCCCCGCACAAAGAAAACTGCCCCGCACGACGGCGGGGCGAAAGCTGAACCTAGAGCTGGGGCACAATGCTTTGAACCGTGAATTGTTCCGGCTCGTTATCGTCAGCTGGGTCGGGATCCGCTTGGAGAAATCCAAGCCCGATCAACCAGTCGCGGGCAATAACCGCAAGGGCTTCTTCACGGTTTATGGCTTCTTCTTTGGCAAAGCGGTCAATGGCGTCCGCGATGTCTGGAGCGAACTTCATGCTTTTCCCCTCTGTACCGCCTTCTTCACGGCAAGGCTGAGCTGCGGGATGTCCCCGTCAGCGCCGTGCATCGTGAGCGTAACGAGTTCGACAGAAAGACCGGCACGGGCAGCTCTTTTTATCAGGTCGTTTGCGTGCTGCATCGTCCGATGCAATTCCTCGGCGATCTCGTCAGGGTTTCCCCAAATTTCATCAACCTTGTCCATGTAGCCCTCAGCGCTGTTAGGAGCGCACATAGCACATGCGTCAAGGTCTGATAAACACGCTCGCTTCCACTGCGGCCTTTAGGAATGCCTGTCTGGCAGCCGCGGGCTCATCTGTGCCCCGCATCACCGACAGACACGTTCTCAGAGCCGCTTGGTAGGCCTCGCCGGCACCTACCGGCCACTTATCCATCAAAGCTCTTGCTGCCTCAGCAGTGCTGGTTACGGTCCAATACTTCCCGAGCTTGTTGCTTTCGAACGTGATCGGTTCTTCCCAGCTTCCTTCGTCCATTCCACCCTCCTACGCAGAAAAGAACCCCGCTGAGGGCGGGGTTAGAGGCTTGGTCAGTGCAACTTTGAAACATTAGCAGATGCGACTTGATCCTCAAAGCGAGTTGACGATCGGCTCTGGCCGGCCTTGGAAGGTGGCCTTGTTCACTTCGCGGCTCACCCGATGCATTTGCATCTGAGCGTCAAGGTGATGGGCCAGAATGCGGATGAGGTTCTCAACTGGCGTGGCCGGATCTAGCCAGGCATCGAACACGGACGGATCCAGAATGATCGGCATCCTATCGTGGATTTGGCTGATGGGGGCGACCGCCGGCCCGGTGATGATCGTGCAGCTCGTGACGGGGGTTTCCATTCTGGTGTTGTGCGCCCACAGACCAGCGAAGGCATAGGGCGCACCGCCTGGCATCTGGATCAGCCACGGGTCCTTGCCGCCGTCCTGAGCCTTCGTCCATTCATAAAAGCCGTCGGCCGGGATGAGACAGCGGCGCGCCTTGAATGCGTCGCGGAATCCTGCAGTTGTCGCCACCGTTTCGATGCGCGCGTTGAACATCGCCGCCTTGGAAGCTTCCTTGGCCCAATGTGGGACCAGCCACCAGCGACCGTCGTCAACGACCTGATTGCCTTCCTTGTCGAGTCGGATAAAGGGCACCGTTTGCGTCGGGGCGATGTTGAATCGCGCCTCGGTATTCCGGGTCTTCACGTTCTCTGTGAGACGGTAGAGCGCAACCAGTTCGCGCCATGGCAGCATCTGCGTGAAACGTCCGCACATAGTTCCTCGGCTAAAGCTTAATCTTGCGGATGGAGGCAGCCGTTCGCTCGTTGCATTGCATGGCTAGTACGTGATGGTCCGCCAAGGAGGCGATAGCCACACAGGCCTCGCCCTCATCCCATCCTGCCTGAATAGCTTGCCAGATCAGCTTCTGAAACGCATCCTCAAGCTCCTGCTCGCAGAGCAAAAACCGGTCCTCGTTGCGCTCGTCAGATCGTGGCCCCCGAATTTCCATAGCCGCCTCCAGTCGCCAAGATAGCGCGGAGCCTCAAGCCGGCAAGGCTGCGTACTTCTCTTTAGCCGGTTCATCCCAGTAGGGGTAATGGCGAGCGCACCACCAGCGAGGCGCAACAGCTCGTGACGCAGCGAAGCCAAACCCGCCCCATTCCCCGCAGCCGGGATGTTCGCACCGGTGATCCACCACCCCATCTGCGGCATGCTGTTTGGAGCCGTTCTCGTCCGACATGGTCTGGTCCTTCCTTCTGGCGTCGCGGTCACTCAACGGCGCCGCGCTTTTCTCGGCTCGTCGATAAGAATGTTCGCCTCAAGTAGGCAGGAAACCGCGCCATGCATTGGGCTGTTCCCGCGTCGGCACAACCGATCGCAAGCCGGCGCCTGATTTCAACGAACGCAATGCTCGCCCCGAACTTCTTCACCAAAGCTTTTCGGTCATAGACGCCGTGCCGGTCACATCGCCGGCAGTCCATATCGATCTTGTCGCCGCGGAAGTGTCTCAGCTTTGGCAAAGTCATGCGGATCTCGCTTCGTTCATGAGTTGGTCGTTGCCGACGACCTCGATCCGTCCTTGCTCGTCGCATGCCCCGACGATCACATTGAAGCATTCTCCGGCGCGCGCTCGCATGAGTTCCACCATCCAACGCGCCCGCCCCACGCAAACGACGGGTAGTGGCTCGGACGGAATGACGGAGACGCGCCAGCGGGTCGCTGAGGCAGTGGGCTGCCCATAATCTGTGGCCTCCGTCTGGCGCCGCCAGCGACGGATGATCAGGCCCATTGTTCCCTTTCTCTCTGCCGCGAGCTGCAGCCGTCGAGATGTCACCATGGGCAGGCGGACCAGTTCAGAGACGACAACCGACACCCCGCCGAAGCTGATCGCTTCCTCGGCGTTGTCCATCACGCTCTCTTCATTGTCACTCTGGACGAAGAGCACCCGATCCATATCGAGGCCTACCTGCGTGAGCGCAGGAAAGAATAGGTCATCCCGAACGTAGCACCAAACGACTGGTCCCTTCGCCCGGGACGCGATCCCAGCGGCAAACAATGCCGCGGCCGCGCCGTTGACCGCGTCGACACCGCCGCCCGCGATTTCATGGATGGCCCCGAACGACAGACCTCCTCCAATGCGGTCATCGATCTCGCGACATCCGAAGGGCAGGCGGGCACGCTTTCGAGCCATTCCGCCGCCGATGGCGTCGATCTGTTCTTGAAGGGCAGCAATCCTTGCAGCGTTCGAAGAGGCCATCGTCAGTCCTCCAGCGAAACGCTATCAGGATCTGGGCGCCATCCGCGCGTATAGCCGTGGCTCATCGCCTTCGAGCAGATAGCGATCTGGCCTCGAAGGTGTCGGCAATCCTGGAGCAGAGTGGCGATTGTCGCCAGCGCGTCGCCGTCGTGCCAGGCGAGGGCATCCTCAATCTCGTTGGTGCCTTCTGGCTGTTTTTGATTCGGGCGCACGTCGTCGTTCTCCTGTGTCTCGTGCCACAGTAGGCATCAGTTTCAAGGTTTCAGATTGGCGCCCGCATCGCCGGTCTGTTCTCAATATGTTCTCGCTGCAGCCGGAGTCAATCGGGTAGAGGTGAGTTTCCCCTATGTCGCACGATGCCGGAGCGGAGAACTGGGCGACCGTCGCCTCGCTTGTCGACTCATAGCGGTCGCCTGAAAACGTCGCTTACGGAGACCAGTCATTGTTGTTCCCACCTGTCCATCGCCTGCCGTGCCAAATCCTTCTGTCCTCCGAGGTAGTGCGTGTGCAGGATCGCGTCGATATCCTTCGGCGAGTGCCCTGTGATCGCGCCTATCTCGGCGATAGAGCAACCGGCAAGAGCGAGACGCGTGACTGTCGTGCCGCGTAGATCATGGAATGTGAGACCGCTGATGCCGGCTTTCTCGCACGCCTTCCGCCAACTGGTCGAGAAGCCGTCCGACGTCCATGACTTCCCTCGAGTGGTACACAGGATCGTTGGCGCTCTTCGAGTTTCCGCCTCCAGCGCGCGGTGAACCTGGATGGCCGCCGGTATCACCACCCGCCGACCTGTTTTGCTCTGCCGAAGCCGAAAGACGGAGCCGTCGTAGGAATTCCAGCGGAGTGCGAGGAGGTCCCCCTGACGTTGCCCGGTCCATAAGGCTAGCAACAACGCTAAGCGCAGTTCCTGGCAGGCCGAAGCATTGAAGGCCGCAATGTCGCCGTCGGTCCACGTCTTCTCGCGCCGATCGACGCTGTAGAGGCGCCCGCCGCGCTCGGCTATATTGGCCGAAAGCTGTCCGCGGTCCTTGCCGAATGACAGAACACGGGCGAGGGTGGTCCAAGCGTAGTCGGCAGCACGGGGATTTTCAACCAAGCCATCACGCCAGGCTTTAAAGACGCCGCGCGTAGCCTTGGCTTCTAGATCACCAAACGTAAGAGTGCCGAACTTGTCCTTGAGGACGTCGAGGTAGCGGTTGTACCCTCGCTTGGTGGAAGCCGATAACTTCTTGAAGTCGGAGGAGCCACGGAAGGCCGTGATTAGGCCGTGTAGCGTCTCGGGGTTCGGGTTGCGTCGTCTGTCGTGCGCCGCGTCGAATGCAGCTTGCAGGTCAACGTCGTCCGGTTGAAGAGGGGTGCCGTTTGCCGTCTTTAAGAGCGGGCCGCCGCGCCAAGCGTAGCAATAATAAATCGTCCCGCCATCGGCGAGGGTCTTTTTGACCTTCATGAGGCCTTTGAGTGGTCCCGCCATATATTTTGCACCAGGTCAGAGGTTCGCCGTCGGCAGAGATGCCGACCGCCTTATCGCTCTCCTCTAACGTGGTGGTGCGGTTGGTGAGGCCGCGTCGTGAACGTAGGCAACCGGCTACGCGCCGTCAACCGGGATTGCACTCAACAAGGTTGATGGGCGTTACAAGACATCTGTGGTTTCGTTCGGTCGTGCACGCTGAAATCAAGAAGAGAAGCGCGATGGCCACGACGCTTTGCATGTCGCTACGCCTGCCGATCCCGCAGGCGCACGCCGGGGCCGTTCCCGTTTTGGTCGATGAAGAGGATGCCGGCCGACTCAAGGGCATGGCGGACAGCGGCAACGTTGTTGGCAAGGCCGGTTGCAGTTCCTTCGCTGGCCTCCATACGCTTTAGGGTGGGAACAGAAATGTTCGAGGCTAGGGCCAGGTCCGCTTGGCTAAGGCCGATCAGAGCGCGACCGGCGGCGATTTGACGGCCGGATATCATCAAAATTGATCCATAGGCATATTTTTGATCCAAAGGTATTGACTCAACTTGGAGATTGATCCATAGGTATCACATCGAACTTTTCAGATCAACGAGGAGACCCGCCATGTCCGCAACATCGCCCAGATTAAGACCGTTCCGCTTCACCGAAGGTCAGGCTGTCCTGCTTGGAGGAGATCTTCCCGCGGTAATCCGCGGGAAGTTAAGAACCTTCGCCGGACGAGCACAATACAGGATCGAACTGACCGGCGAGAACGCCGGTCGTCCATACCGTACGGTGATGGAGGACGGCCTTGTCGAAATCCCTGAGAGGTCCGCGAAAACGCGCTATTGCGGCGCTTCTATTCTTTCTGCAGGGCGGAAGATGCTGCTATTGCCGCCGGTGGCTCACGCTCACCTATGCGCCTTATAAGCGGCGCCCTGAGGCCGCTACGATCGAACACTTGCGCCGCCAAGCTGATGGCGGCCGGCATCGCCTGGAGAACCTCGCGCTGGCCTGCAAGGCCTGCAACGACAGGCGAGGGGCCATGGATTGGCTGACTTATTCCAGCTGGATCCGCAACGAATTCTAAGTTTACCGCTGACGCGCCGTAGGGGGCTGCGCGCGGTCTTTTACACCACAGGCCCGCGCTGCACCACCGTCGCCCACACCAGACGAGCGCGGGCCGCCTATACGCTGCGTTACACCGCCTTCACGCCCGCGGCCGCCAGCAGCCTAGTCATCCGCACTGGGTCGACCAGCGTCCCGCTCTCCAATTTTACGATTTCTGCCACGGTCAGTCCGGATACGAGCGATAGCTGCTCGAGACTATAGCTTTTGGATTTGCGCAGGTCAGCGATGGGGTTTGTCACGTTTACGGTCATGATCTTCTCCTGTTATTGCGTCGCAATATAGGCCCTGTGCGACGCGCAACAAGGGCTCGATAGGACATGGAGTTCAACGCGTATCCCTTGCACGTTCGAATTTCTCAAGGTGTTGTTGACAGTAACCAAAGCGATCGTCACAACTAGATGTCGAATGGCATTTGCGGTTGTGACACGCTAAGGTGCGCGGCCTCTCGCTTTGCTGAACGATTCTAAGCAACTTACGATGGCGAACATAATCTATTGGAATGTGGAGGGGTAAATTATGGTTTCAGTGAAGTCCGGAGAATATATCTCGTTGGATATGCGCGACTACGACTATGACATCGACGATCTACCGTATCTCACTTCAGTTAGTAAGTCTTCGACATATCTACGCGGAACGTTCAGCGATGGTACCCGTATCTCGATAGATGGGACGGGTTTTACATATGATAAATCTACCGGCATACCGAACGGCGGCGAGATCCGCAGTTTGACTGTGTCTGAGTACGGCGGCGACGAGATCGGATCTATTTCGGGGCTTCATCTAGCCGTACGGGATGTCGCTCGGGTCGCGCAGACGGAAAGCATTTCCGACGACATTGCGTTGGTAAAATCGACCTTGGCGGGCAATGACAGCATTTACGGTGGACGATACGCTGACATTCTCCTTGGATACAAAGGCAATGACCTCCTGAGCGGTAAGGCTGGAAATGACAAGCTTTATGGGGGCGATGGCAACGACAGCTTGTATGGCGGTGCTGGCCATGACTACCTCAACGGCGGCGCTGGGGCCGACACATTCATCTTCCGCAGCATTTCCGATTCAACTTATGCGTCCGCCGGTCGGGACACGATTTACGATTTCTCGTCACAAGACAGGATCGATCTTTCCGCAATTGATGCCAACCAAAAAGTGGCCGGTAATCAAGCGTTCGCTTATATCGGGAAGTCTGCTTTCCACGGTGTGAGCGGCGAACTCAGGTTTGAGAAGCAAGCATCCGACACCTACATCTACGGTGACGTCAACGGAGATAAAAAAGCGGATTTCTCAATCCACCTCGATGACGCGGTTGATATCTATAAGGCGTATTTCTTCCTTTAGGGATGGACTCTGAAGGTGAAGAGGGCCCGTCAATGACGGGCCTTTCTCGTCCGGGTGAAGTCTGGCGGCGCCGTTGGAGTTTGAGCCCATATGCCGCCCGCCGGAGCCCGCCTGGCGGGTTCAGTGGCAGGATACGGGTTCCGAGGGCACTCTTTTCACCAGTTCTCTTGAAGCGCTCCTCACAAGCGTTCTCACCGCCTTGAAAACAGATTGGCAAAAACCATATCGACGGCGCCAGAATTGTAACTGAAAGGAGCACGACGATGCTGGCTGACGTTTACTTCTCTGTCCCCCTCCATGTTTCCTTACCCAACGGTGTAACGCGCTGCTTTGAGAGCCTGCACGACACCGTCGACTTCCTTGAAAATGAATGGCCGTTGCGTCACGGCGCGCGATACAAGCGAGCGTGCGAGAAGTGCCGCGCTGCATTGTATCGAATGGCGCCAGTCGCTGTAGCACGTGAGGCGTTCGTTTCAGCGTGCCTGGAAGCGGGATTGCCCGTCGAGGCATTTTCGCCGAGTTGGCAGAGGGGCCCATCGTCACCGCCGCGCATGAGTGCCTAAACGCACCGCGCCGCTCGCTAACACGTGGCGGCGTATTTTGGGAACGAAGTTCCTTTAGCAGCGTTCGCCTCCTGATCAAAAAATGGAGAGCGGCATGAATCGTATCATCTACATCGTCGGACTGGTCGTAGTCGTCCTGGTGATATTGTCGTTCCTCGGTCTTCGGTGAGCGCCATGACTGATGATCGAGATCAGCGGATCAAGGATCGAGCCTTCGAGCTCTGGCAGCGCGAAGGTTCACTAGACGGTAGGAGCTTGGGTCACTGGCTGCAGGCTGAGCGCGAGATTGAAGAGGAGGATGCGACCGAGGAAAGCCGACTCGACGAGGTCGAACCAGTTGCGCTAGCGGGCGCCGTGAACCCTCATTGAGGTTTGACTCCAATAGGAGCCAACCGAGGCAGCCGAAACGTCATTAGGAAAGAAATTAGGAGCCGGTTCAATCAAGAACCGACTCCTTCAATGTAATCAGCATGTTAGCTGAAGAAACTGGCTCCCCGGGCCGGATTCGAACCGGCGACCTGTCGATTAACAGTCGAATGCTCTACCGCTGAGCTACCAGGGATCATCCGCTCGCTGCTGTTGCCAGCTGCTCGCTGCGGAGTGAGCGCGTAATACAAATGCTGGATCGATTTGCCAAGCGCTTTTTGACAAAAAAATGCAGCGGACTTGATTGATTGTGGACAAGTCTCCAACTGGAAGCAAGACGACGCCCGGAAAACCAGGCCTTGCAGCGAAATGAGCACTATATGGCGACGAAAAAAAACGACATCAAATTCGGTATCGACCCCCGCACCCGGGAGATCGTCGTCGGCTCTTTTCGTTTGAAACTGCCGGAATCGCGCTGGTTGCGCACGCTGATCGGCGTGCTGCTGGTCTTCGGAGGCCTTCTCGGCTTTCTGCCGGTGCTCGGCTTCTGGATGGTGCCGCTCGGCCTTCTCGTGCTGTCGCATGATTCCCACTTCGTGCGGCGCCAGCGCCGCCGCCTCGCCGTCTGGTGGGCAACCCGCAGGGCGCGCCGCAGCGCGCGTTGATCCTGCCTTGCATCGCTTCTGATGTCCTGATCTAACCCGATGGATATCGGGCGAGGGGAAGCATATGGAATTGCTGATGAAAGGGGCCGTGATCGGCTTTGGCGCGACGGTGCTGATGGATCTCTGGGCGGTCCTGCTCTGGATGGCCTTCGGCCAGTCGCGGCCGAACTGGGCGCCGGTTGGCCGCTGGGTCTGGCATCTGAAGAGCGGCACCGTATTCCATGACAATATCGCTGCCGCAGAGCCCTATGGGCAGGAGCAGGCGCTTGGCTGGATCTTCCACTATGCCGTGGGCATTCTCTACGGCGTCATCCTCGCCCTGTTTGCCGGAGCATCCTGGTTTGCCGCGCCGACCTTTCTGCCGGCCTGGATCGTCGGCATCGTCACCGTCGGCGCGGGATGGTTCCTGCTGCAGCCGGGGCTCGGCATCGGTGTTGCGGCCTCGAAGCTCCCCAACGCCAATGCGGTGCGCATTCTCAATCTGGTATCCCACAACGTCTTTGCGCTGGGCCTCTATGGAACGGCGCTTCTCATCCGTTGAAAAGACACGCCACCGCGGGCATTGCGCGGTGGCGTTTCAGTTTAGCGGGCGGCGGCCACGCCAAGGATGAGACCCGTGGCGACGCTCATTAGAAGGTAAGAGTTGTCCACCTTCACCCATTGCTGGCCGCGGGCGGGCTTGCGCAAGCCGTGACGGTGGTAGTCGCGCACGGCCGGACGACCCCGCCAATCGGAATAGCGTTCGCCCTTGCGCCAGTTATGGCGCTTGACGATCACCTTTTTCTTTGTGGTGTGGGTATAACCGGGCTTGCGGTCGTGGCCGTAGTGCTGCTGGGCCTGTGCCATCGGTGCGGCGGCGAAGGAGAGGGCAACGGCGGCGAGAAGGGGGCGGGTGAACAGTTTCATCGGTTGGTTCCTCGTTGTTGATTTGAGAAACCTAGGCCCGATGCGATGAACCAAAACTGAACGGCAGAATTACAATTCTGTAATGAAAGCAGGTGCTTATCTTGTGCTGAACAGTGCCGTCAGCCTGTTCGCAGACGGATATGCACCTAGTGGGTGGAAGGAACGTCGTCCTCCTCCAGGAAGGAGTGGATGCCGTCACGGGCCACGGTGGCCAGGAACTCGTCGAACGCCTCCCGGTCGGTTGCAAAGGGGGCGTCCCATTCGAACAGGTCTTCGTTCTGCGTCACCACCTCCAGCCGCCAGTCCTGCTGGGTGCCGGCCGGCCGGTAGATATCGACGAGAACGGTGATGTCATCCTCGGTGAATTCGCCGGAGAGTTCGGAATGCTCGAGCTTGGGTTTCTTCGCCATGGGTGATTCCGTTTGAAATGTCTGGTCCGGCATATGCGCATGGCCACGCGCATCCGCAAGGGGCGCATCACGGCACCGGGTCAATTCCCGCGGATGCGGACACATGCATCCCGCCATTGCGCGAGCTTTTTTCCATCGCCCTTTTGCGGGGCAAGCGAATAGGCCGTGCCGGCGATGGTGATCGTCGCCCCCTCGCTGGTTTCCTTGGAGAGCGTATCGAGCAGCGGGGCGGTGTCATAGGTGCCGAGGCTGAGCATCCAGCCGCCGTCCATCTCATTGGCATCGACATGGATCATCGAGAACGGCAGGTCGATTTTCTTGGCGCCGGCCGAAAGCGGTACGTTTGCATAGGTCGTGCCGGCGGACGCCTTGATCAGATCGACCGCCATCGTCTCCACGGGGCCGGTGAGGATGTTGATCTGCAGCGGTGGCGTCTGGGCGGGATCGCAGACGAGGCTGTAGGCCACGCATTCGGAGACGTCCTCGCCGGTGCATGGACTGAAGGTGAGATGCGCCGCCGGCTGGTCCTCGTTCTCGTAGAAATAGGCATGGAATTCCTCGCTCCATGCCGGTGCCAGGCCGAAGAAAAACACAGCGAAGATGCCGGCAAGACGCGATGCGAACCTCATGAGACCCCCTGTCGATGACGAGCCGCATAGGCGGCGCGACGGACGTTTTGTGCGCCGCGCTCAGCCTGCCGGCCAGCCGAGTATCCGCATATCCACGGCATTTGTCGATGGTTTCGTGGCGGAGGCCGGGCGGTCTTGCGTGAGGCCGCGCCCCATGGCGATGGCGGCGATGCGCAGGCGATCCTCGACCGCGTCGCGTTCGGCCAGCACAGTGCGGATGGCCTCGAGCGCATCCCAGTCGTGGAGGGCCAGGACAGCCATGGCTTCGTCTTTGTTGCGCTCGTGCGATTGCGGGATCATTGTAGGCGCAGCTCCAACTGCTTCTTGCTTTTGAGAACATAGAGGGGCCGGGGCGGGGCCTGCATCCTCTGCCGGCGTTCCGCACGCTCCGCCGCGACCTTTTCACGCCAGGCGCGAGATTCCGCGACCACAGCAAGGGCTCTTTCTATCGCGTCCATCTGCATGATCATCTCCAATCTGTTCCCTTTATGTTCTATTTTTGATGCCAAAAGTCAATGGGATTTTTGAGAAATCCGAGCTCCGACCAGGGAGTGAGTGCGGAGAAGGGGCGAAGCAAATGAACGGCAATTCGGGATCGGTCGGCCACACCGAATTTGGTGAGGCGGAACGGTTGAAGCCCGAACTGCCACACCCGGAAGGTCTGGGGCCGTCTCGGTATGTTGGAATTCCGAAAGGGAAGGGATGGAGGCCTCGCCGAGAATCGAACTCGGGTGCAAGGATTTGCAGTCCTCTGCGTCACCACTCCGCCACGAGGCCATCCGTTTGCTATAAAGCGTGTGGTGACGGGCGTTTAGAACGAATTCAGATAGGGTGCAAGAGGCTTTCCTGTCGATTGCTACGCTTTTTTGTGGGCAGGCGGCGCGCCCGCCGGGCGCGCCGTGTCGTATTATTGCGCCGGAGCGCCTTCGAGGCCGACAAGCGCGATCTTGGCGTAACCCGCGCCGCGCAGGAGGTTCATGACATCCATGACGCTGCCGTAGTCCACGGCCTTGTCGGCGCGCAGCAGGATGCGGGTGTCCTTGTTGCCTTCCGTTACGGCATCGAGTTCCGGGCCGAAATTGTCGCGGCCGATCTCGCCGTTGCCGATCGAGACGGTCAGATCCTTCTTCAGCGTCATGAAGACCGGCTTGTCCTCGCGCGGCGTCGGCTGGGCGACGGAGGAGGGCAGGTCGATATTGATGTCGACGGTGGCGAGTGGTGCGGCGACCATGAAGATGATGAGCAGAACCAGCATGACGTCGATGAACGGCGTTACGTTGATTTCGCTGTTCTCCTCGAGGTCGTCGCCACCGCCTTCCTTGATCTTGCTGGCCATGGCTTTACCCGAGCTTCACGAGGGAGGCGCCCGCGCGCTCACCGCGCTGGGCGGCGGGAAGGCGAACGGCACGGCGCACGTCGAGGTCGCGGCTGGCGAGCCGTTCGATGGCGGCCGAGGCGTCGGCGAGGTTCTGGCGGTAGCCGGTGATGGCGCGGGCCAGGAAATTGTAGATCACGACGGCGGGAATGGCGGCGACGAGGCCGATGGCGGTGGCGAGCAGCGCTTCGGCGATGCCGGGCGCGACAATGGCGAGGTTGGTTGTCTGCGCCTTCGAGATGCCGATGAACGAGTTCATGATGCCCCAGACCGTGCCGAACAGACCGACGAACGGCGCCGTGGAGCCGATGGTGGCAAGCAGGCCGGTGCCCTTGGCGATGCGGCGGCCACCGTGCACTTCCATGCGGCCGAGGCGCGAGGCGATGCGCTCCTTCACGCCGCCGTCGGAAACGTGGTCGAGCACGGTCTCGGAGGCTTCCATCTCTTCGCGGGCGGCACGTGTCATGAGGGCGACGAGCCCGCGGTTGCGGCCGAGCGCCTGTTCGCCATCGTCAAGGCCGCGGGCGGCGATGAGGCGGCGCACGGCGTGGCTGGCCGAGCGCTGGGCAGCGCCCAGTTCGATAATCTTGACCAGCAGCACGGTCCAGGTGACGACGGAAGCGAAGGCAAGGCCGATCATCACGCCCTTCACGACGATATCGGCCGCCATGAACATGCCCCAGGGCGACAGGTCGTGCGGCAGGCCGGCCTGGCGCGCGTCGGCGGCATCGTCGACCGCGCCGAGTTCGGTCGCGTCCTCATCGCCAGCCATGACATCGGTTTGGGTCGTCGTTGCCGGGCCGGCCGACGTGTCGGCGCCGCCTTCCGTGGCGGTCGGACGCGACGTCGTTTCGGTCGTTGTCGTGGCCGTGCCGGTTGCAGTGTTCGTCGGCTGGATCGCGTCGGACTGGGTCTGCGTCGATTGGCCGGCAATCGGCTGGCTGTCCGTCCGGACCGTGGGTGTCTCCTGGGTTTGCGCCGAAACGGCGTAGGGGGCGGCAAGCGCCACCAGGATCATCGCGAAGGGCAGTGGAGACCGTCTCAGCACGGCGTATTCCTCTTGTATGTCTGACTTTAAGCGGAGCCCGCTCGAGGACGGGCCGACGGCGCGGGCGCAAGCACACCGCTAAAACCTGACTGTTCAATACGACATTATGCCCCGGACAGGCAATAATATGTTGAGTAATAAATTCATGATAACGCGCGCAAGTCGAAGCCGATCCTGAAACGATGGCGTTACCGGTGGTTTTTGCGCCCAATCCGAAGGCGCCTATGGACACCCGGCCTGAAACCGCACTAAGAGAATTGCGATGCATCCGGCAGCGGGCCGGGCCTTTGCGCCGGTCTCGCCGTTTTATTCAAGGGCTAGAGATGATTGACTACAAAGCAGCGCGCACGAAGATGGTGGACAACCAGATCCGTACGACGGACGTGACGTCGCACGAGGTGCTTGACGCCTTCCTGACCGTCGCGCGCGAAGAGTTCGTGCCGGCGGCGGCAAAGCCGCTCGCCTATATCGATAACGACATCCAGCTTGCTCCCGGCCGCTACCTGATGGAGCCTTCGCCGCTCGCCAAGCTGATCCAGCTCGCCGAAATCGCCAAGAGCGATATCATTCTCGAAGTCGGCTGCGGCACGGGTTACGCCTCGGCGATCCTGTCGCGTCTCGGCAGCTCGGTCGTGGCGCTGGAAAGCGATGCCGATCTTGCCGCGACGGCAACGGAAACGCTGGCGCGTCTCGGCTATGACAATGTCGCCGTCGTCTCCGGCGATCTCGAAGCCGGCTATGCGGCGGAAGCGCCCTATGATGTGATCTTCGTGCATGGTGCAGTCGAGTATGTTCCGGCCGCCCTTTTCGCGCAGCTGCGCGATGGCGGCCGCATGGTCGTCGTCGAAGGCTACGGCAATGCCTCGCAGGCCCGCATCTATATCAAGGAAAGCGGCCATGTTGCCGAGCGCAACGTGTTCAACACGGCCGTCAAGCCGCTGCCGGGCTTTCGCAAGGCGAAAGAGTTCGTCTTCTAGGACGGCTTGGCCGCCAGAGACGGGAAGGGCCCGCTTTGTTGCGCTTTGGCAACGGGCCTTTCCTATTGTCGCTGCCGGACCTGAGGGGACTGGCGCGATCCCTGTTTCCCAAGCAACTTAAAGGCACTATTCGCAAGCGGTGCGGGAACCGCTCGAAGCGGATGCTGTGTGCCGAAAGCATGCGCGCCTCGCGGATAAAATGTGTCAAAGGGCGGCTCAGTGGCGGGTCGATCCAGGATCGGAGTTTTGTACTGTGTCCATTCTTCGTCGAACCGCCCTTGCCGTTGCGCTCGCCTCCGCAGCCTTCGTTCTCCCGCAGGGCGCAAATGCGGAAACGCTGACCGGCGCGATGGCCAAGGCCTATGAGAACAATCCCGACCTGAACGCCGCCCGCGCGGCGCTGCGGGCCATCGACGAGAACGTGACGATCGCCAAGGCGGGTTATCGGCCGCGTGTGAGCGCTGTCTCGGAATATGAGGTCACGGGCACCAAGCTGGACAAGCGCCCGTTCTTCGGCCAGCAAAAGACAAAGCAGCTCACCTCCAGTCACGGCATTACCGTCACGCAGCAGATTTTCGATGGTTTCCAGACATTGAACCGCGTAAAGGCGGCGGAACTGAACGTTTTGGCGAGCCGCGAGCAGCTGCACGCCAATGAGATTTCCATTCTGTTGGCGGCTGTCGAATCCTACGCCAATATCGCCCGCGACCAGCAGGTCGTCGCGATCCGCAAGCAGAACCTCGCCTTCCTGCACGAGCAGCTCAACGCCGCCAATGCCCGCCTCGACGTCGGCGAGGGTACGCGCACGGACGTGAGCCTCGCACAGGCCGAGTTGGCTGCCGCCAAGGCGCTTTTGACGGCGGCCATTTCCCAGCTCAAGCAGAGCGAAGCGGCCTATGTGCAGATCGTCGGCGTTGCGCCGTCGGGGATCAAGCAGCCCGCCGCCGCGAAGAAGGCCATGCCCGCTTCGCTTGATGCCGCTGTGGCGATGGGCTATCAGGAAAATCCGACCATCCTTTCGGCCATGCGTAGCGCCGATGCCGCCGGCTACAATGTGCGGGTCGCCGAAGGCACGATGCTGCCGGGGGTCTCGCTGCAGGGCGATCTCTACAAGTCCGTGAACAACGACGCCGGCCCTGCCGATAACCTGACCGGCGCGCTCTCGGCCCGTGTCGTGGTTCCGCTGTATCAGGGTGGTGCAGAATACGGCCAGATCCGTCAGGCCAAGGAACAGCTCGGCCAGCGCCAGATCCTCGTCGATTCCGCGCGTCTGGAAGTCCAGCGCACCATCGTTTCGGCCCACGCGCAATATGAAGCATCGGTCGCTGCCATCGGCGCGATCCGTCAGCAGATCGAGGCCGCCAACATGGCGCTGAACGGCGTCGTGGAGGAACGCAATGTCGGCCAGCGCACGACGCTCGACGTGCTGAACGCCCAGCAGAACGTGCTGGACGCGAAGGAAAGCCTCGTCTCGGCCCAGCGCGACGCCGTCGTCGCCAGCTATTCGCTGATTGCCGCCATGGGCGCCTTGACGGTGCGCAGCCAGGGACTGGAAGTCACCGAATACCGCGCCGAGCGCCACTTCGAGAAGGTCAAGGACAAGTGGTTCGGCCTTCGCACGGTCGACAGCAACTGAGCGGTCGCAGCCTCACCCTTGTGGCGGCAAACAAATCTGTGCATCACTCTTAACACATGATTCGCGGCGATTTAGTTCGCCGCTGAACTCGCCTAGGGTTTTGCGGATGTCCGGCAGGTCTTCGTGCCATGCCGCGGACGCCGCAGAGAACGGGGATAGAAATGGCTCAGCCAAGTGTAGCGCGTGAACCGTCCATGGATGAGATCCTGGCGTCGATCCGCAAGATCATCGAGAACAACGAAGCCCAGACGGATTTTGCCGCCGACGCACAGGATGACGACGGCTTCGATATCTCGACAGAACGGGACGGCAGCCTTCTCGATCATCCCGCGGTCGTGGAGCAGTTCCATGCCGAGGAAACGCGCGCGGCCCCGGTTCAGTCCCTTCCGCTTGAACCCGTGCAGGTCGCAAGCCAGCCGGCGCAGACCGCCGGTCAGCCCGCATTGTCGCTGGCGGATGTCGCCGCCCGTGTTCGCGCCGCTTCAGAGCGCCATGTTGCCGCCAACCGCGAACCGGCGGCTGAGCGTGAGGTTTTCGTTGACGGTCCGGTGCAGCCGGTTGCCCAGCGGGAGGAAAATCCCGTTGTCACGGCGCGTGTTTCCGCCATGGCAAGCCGCTTCACCCCGGTGAGCGATGGTGTCGAGGCCGTTGCCGAGAAGATTGAGGTTGCAGCACCCCGTGGCGAGTCGGTCCCGGCCGCCGTTGCCGAAGCAATCGAAGACAGCCCTGTTGGCCGCGAGATCGCGGCCCTCGTCTCGCCCGCGGTCGGCG
>NZ_JBLZPH010000083.1:18330-70159 GCF_049199205.1 Shinella sp. M31
CCGCTTTTCTTCTGATATTGTTGACTCCATGCCGGCCATCCGGTTTACAAAACCCCAACCGATAAACAGCAGGCCACGCACGAAAATGCTTGAAAAAACCTATGATTCCGCAGCGGTCGAGCCGCGCATCGCCAAAACGTGGGAAGAGGCGGATGCCTTCCGCGCCGGCGAGGGCGCCAAGCCCGGCACCGATACCTTCACCATCGTGATCCCGCCGCCGAACGTCACGGGTTCGCTGCATATGGGCCATGCGCTCAACAACACGCTGCAGGACATCATGGTCCGCTTCGAGCGCATGCGCGGCAAGGACGTGCTGTGGCAGCCGGGCATGGACCATGCCGGCATCGCGACCCAGATGGTCGTCGAGCGCAAGCTTGCTGCCGAAAAGCTGCCGGGCCGCCGCGAGATGGGCCGTGAGGCGTTCATCGAGAAGGTCTGGGAGTGGAAGGCCGAGTCGGGCGGCCTGATCTTCAACCAGCTGAAGCGCCTCGGCGCCTCCTGCGACTGGTCGCGCGAACGCTTTACCATGGATGAGGGCCTGTCCGAAGCCGTGCTCGAAGTCTTCGTCTCTCTCTATAAGGAAGGCCTGATCTATCGCGGCAAGCGTCTCGTCAACTGGGATCCGAAGTTCGAAACAGCGATTTCCGATCTCGAAGTCGAGAACAAGGAAGTCGACGGCCATATGTGGCACTTCAAGTACCCGCTCGCTGACGGGGCCACCTATACCTATGTCGAGAAGGACGCCGACGGCAACGTCACCTTCCAGGAAGAGCGCGACTATATCTCGATCGCCACCACGCGCCCCGAGACGATGCTGGGCGACGGCGCGGTTGCCGTACATCCGACCGACGAGCGCTATGCGCCGATCGTCGGCAAGCTTTGCGAAATTCCCGTCGGCCCGAAGGAACACCGCCGTCTAATCCCGATCATCACCGACGAATATCCGGAGAAGGATTTCGGCTCCGGTGCGGTCAAGATCACCGGCGCGCACGACTTCAACGACTACCAGGTCGCCAAGCGCAACAACATTCCGCTCTACCGTCTGATGGACACGCAGGCCGCCATGCGCGCCGATGGCGAGCCCTATGCGGTCTATGCCGCGCAGGCGCTTGAGATCGCCAAGTCCGGCCATGTTCCCAACGAGGCCGAAGTCGACGACATCAACCTCGTTCCCGACGAATATCGCGGCCTCGATCGTTATGAAGCCCGCAAGCGCATCGTCGATGCCATCAATGCCGAGGGCCTCGCCGTCACCGTCAAGGATGCCGAAGGCAACGACATTCCCTATGTCGAGAACAAGAAGGTCATGCAGCCCTTCGGCGACCGCTCCGGCGTCGTCATCGAGCCGATGCTGACCGACCAGTGGTTCGCCGACGCCAAGACGCTGGCGCAGCCGGCCATCCGCTCCGTTCGCGAGGGCCGCACCAACTTCGTTCCGAAGAACTGGGAAAAGACCTATTTCGAATGGATGGAAAACATCGAGCCGTGGTGCATCTCGCGCCAGCTCTGGTGGGGCCACCAGATCCCGGCCTGGTACGGTCCGGACGGTCAGGTCTTCGTCGAGAAGACCGAGGAAGAGGCGCTGCATGCCGCCATTCAGCACTACATCGCCCATGAAGGCCCGTGGAAGGCCTGGGTCGAGGAGAAGCTGGAAAACTTCGCGCCAGGCGAAATTTTGACGCGCGACGAGGACGTGCTCGACACGTGGTTCTCCTCCGCACTCTGGCCGTTCTCGACGCTCGGCTGGCCGGAAAAGACGCCGGAACTGGCGAAATACTACCAGACGGACGTGCTGGTCACCGGCTTCGACATCATCTTCTTCTGGGTCGCCCGCATGATGATGATGGGCCTGCACTTCATGAAGGATGAGCTCGGCAACCCCGTCGAGCCGTTCCATACCGTCTATGTCCATGCGCTGGTGCGTGACAAGAACGGGCAGAAGATGTCGAAGTCCAAGGGCAACGTCATCGATCCGCTCGAACTGATCGACGAATACGGTGCGGACGCGCTGCGCTTCACGCTGGCCGTCATGGCTGCGCAGGGCCGCGACGTGAAGCTCGATCCGGCACGCATCGCCGGCTACCGCAACTTCGGCACCAAGCTGTGGAACGCCACGCGCTTTGCCGAAATGAACGGCGTCGCCTCCGATCCGAAATTCGTACCGGAAGCGGCCTCGCTGACGATCAACCGTTGGATCCTGACGGAACTTGCCCGCACGGCGCGCGACGTTACCGAGGCGATCGAAACCTATCGCTTCAACGATGCGGCCGGCACGCTCTACCGCTTCATCTGGAATCAGTTCTGCGACTGGTATCTGGAACTGCTGAAGCCGGTGTTCTCCGGCGACGACGAAGCGGCCAAGGCGGAATCGCAGGCCTGCGCGGCTTACGTTCTGGAAGAGACCTACAAGCTGCTGCATCCCTTCATGCCCTTCATGACGGAGGAGCTGTGGGCGCATACGGCAGGCGAGGGCAAGACCCGCGACAGCCTGATCTGCCACGCCGAATGGCCGGCACCCGCCTATGGTGACGATGCCGCGGCCGACGAGATCAACTGGCTGATCGACCTCGTGTCCGGCATCCGCTCGGTTCGCGCCGAGATGAACGTGCCGCCGAGCGCCACCGCGCCGCTCATCGTGGTCGGTGCGAATGCACTGACCCAGAAGCGGCTTGCAACGCACGACAGCGCGATCCGTCGCCTGGCGCGTGTTTCCGAGATCGGCCTCGAGAATGCGGCTCCCAAGGGTGCCGCCCAGATCGTCGTCGGCGAGGCCACAGCCTGCCTGCCGCTCGGCAACCTGATCGATCTCGGCGCTGAAAAGGCCCGTCTCGAGAAGGCGATCGAAAAGGCCAAGGCGGAAGCCGGCCGCATCCAGGGCAAGCTCTCGAACGAAAAGTTTGTCGCCAATGCCAAGCCCGAGGTGGTGGAAGCGGAGCGCGAGCGTTTCGCTGAGTTGGAACAGCAGCTGGCGAGCCTTGCCGTAGCATTGACACGGGTCAGCGAAGCCGGCTGATTCCACGCATTGCGTGTGAAAACGAACAAATAGCCGCGCCGGCGACCCCGGCGCGGCTTTTTATTCGTATGGTGGCTGCAAAAAAATCAATGTGGTCGAAATGTGACACGGTGTCGCTGTGTTGAAAAATAAATCCGAATATGGGCGATAATTTCAAAAAATAAGGAATTTTATTTCGCGCGCGATGAATGCTGAGGTGCTTCAGAAAAATCTTACGTAATTCTGCAGCCACGCACGGGAAATCATAGGCAAGAACTGGGGTTTGCCAAGGCAGCGCGCGTCTTCGATAGTCAGTGTCGGAGAGGCGCGGGACAGAGGCAGCCGTGTCTACGCAAGACTTATGCAGGGGAGGTTTTGCATGTTTGGAAAGAATTTCGGCCGAGGCCTGATGGCGGCAAGTGCGCTGCTTGCAGCGACATCCGCCCATGCCGGCGGCTTGGAGCGTGGCGGATACAACATCGATCTGCTGTTCGATCCGTCGGATTATGCGTTCGAAAGCGCGGTGACCTATGTCAATCCGCAGCGTGAACTCGACAATGTCACGGATATCAATCCGCTGGACGGCGACCTGAATGGCCGGCCGTCCAACGGCATCGGTGATACCGAAGGCTACTGGGTGCCGCGCATCGGCTTCAAGGCGAAGCTCGCGCCGGCCATCAACTGCATGGTCGACTATTCGCAGCCCTGGGGTGCGCATAGCAATCCGGGCAGCAACTGGGCTGGCGCCAACGACAATATCGAAACCAAGATCGAGAGCCACAACTACGCCGGCACTTGCTCCTATTCGTTCGATGCCGGTCCGGGCCAGTTGCGCCTCATCGGCGGTGGTTTTTACCAGGAAGTCTCCGGCTTCAAGGATCGTCTGGTCTTCGCAGTTCCGGATGGGGCGCCGATCAACGGCGTCGGCCGCCTGGAGCTGGAAGGCGAAGGTTGGGGATGGCGCGCTGGCGTTGCTTATGAGATCGAGGAATACGCTCTGCGCGCAAGCCTTGTGTACAACAGCGCCGTCAAGCTCAACGACATCACAGGCACGATGGACCTGACGCAAGTTCCGGCCGCCGTCAATCCGCTCGCGGGCATCGTGACGCCGGTATTCGGTTCTGCTGAAATGCCGGATTCGCTCGAACTCAAGGTCCAGACGGGGGTCGCGCCCGATTGGCTGGTGTTCGGTTCGGTCAAGTGGACGGACTGGAGCCAGCTCCAGAGCCTGCCATTCTGCCCGAAGGCGACACGCGGCATCGCCTGCACCACCAGCGGTCCGACGGAAGTCACGTCGCTTGACCTGCTCTATCGTGACGGCTGGACCGTGTCGGGCGGCGTTGGACACAAGTTTAACGACAAGCTGAGCGGCGCGGCCAGCATTACCTGGGACCGTGGCACCAGCACCGGTATCGGCACGCAGACCGACACTTGGACGCTCGGCGCCGGCGTTTCCTACGCGGCCGCCGACAATATCGAGTTGCGTCTCGGCGGCGCCGTCGGTATCTTGACCAGCGGTTCTTCCGGCCAGATCGTCAAGGATGGCCGCACCTTCGGTCAGCGCGTAAGCTACGATTTCGGCACGGATGTCGTGACGGCGATCTCGACCTCGCTCAAAGTAAAGTTCTGATCGGCGGACCAGAAGCATCGGAAAAGGGCCCGGCGTCATCGCCGGGCCCTTTTTCTTGGTTAACACTTCGTTGCACTGCAGCCCGCCTTTTGGGGAAACCACAGCGAAGCCTGAAAATATGTGACGGAATCGCAACACATTTTTTTCCAGAGTTTGCTACACCCCTATGCAAGCGCCCAAATGTCCATTTCCCGCCACAAACGGGGCGCAGCGATAAGGACATATAGACGCGTGGAACCGCGCTTAAGGAAACGATGAGCCAGCCGATGTCATTGCCGCCGGAAACCCGCACGGACCCCGTGCCCTCCCGGTTTGGTGCATTTCAGAAGGCCAGGCGCGGAATTGTAGAGTCGATGCCGAAGTCCGAGTTGATGCCGATGAAACTGTTGGTAATGGGCCTGTGTCTTTCGCTTTCCTCCGGGATGGCGTCCCAGGCCTTCGCATTTGACACACAATCCGGCGTCAGCCGGGAAAGCGGTCCGTTCGACCTCTTCAAGTTCGGCTTCTTCTCCTACAAGGAAGGCCGCAAAAGCGATGCCGTCGAGGCCTACCGTTACGCGGCGGAAAAGGGCCATACCGGATCGCGCTGGGCGCTCGCCAACATGTATGCCGATGGCGACGGCGTGCCGGAAAACGATCTTGAAGCCTTCAAGATCTATAGCGAGATTGCCCAGGCCGGCGTCGAGCCAGGCTCGGAAGACACTGGCTACTTCGCCAATGCGCTGATCGCGCTTGCCGGCTATTATCGCCGCGGCATTTCCGACAGCCCCGTCAAGATCGACCTTGCCCAGGCCCGCCAGCTCTATTTCCAGGCCGCGTCCGCGTTCGGTATTCCCGAAGCGCAGTTCCAGCTCGGCCGCATGATGCTTTCAGGCGAGGGCGGCTCCGTCAGCGTGCATCAGGCCAAGAAGTGGCTGAACCGTGCGCGCAACAACGGCCATGCCGGTGCGCTCGGTCTGTTCGGCAACATCATCTTCCAGGAAGGCGATACGGCCCGTGGCCTTGCCTTCATGACCGCCGCGCTTGACCATTGCCCGCCGAAGGATTGCGCATGGCTACAGGCCACCCAGGAAGAAGCCTTTTCGGTGGCGAGTGAGGAAGACCGCCGCAAGGGCGTGGCGCTCGCGCAGAACATTCGCTTCAATTCGGGCGAATAACAATTTCATGAAATCAGGGCAGGGCGCTTCGTCGCCTGCTGGCTACGCGGCCGTCGATAGCGCGTAGTCGAGCACGGCCACGACCGGCACGTGATCGGACGGCTTTTCCCAATTGCGCACGTGCTTTTCAACACCTGTCGAGACCAGCCGGTCGGAAGCTTCAGCCGAGAGCATCAGGTGGTCGATGCGGATACCGTTGTTTTTCGGCCAGGCTCCGGCCTGGTAATCCCAGAACGTATAGAGCGGCGTCGCATCGGACGAGGCGCGCACGGCATCGGTAAGGCCGAGATTTTCCAGCCGGCGGAAGGCCTGGCGGGTCGGCGGCAGGTAGAGCGCATCGCGCTCCCAGACTTTCACATCCCAGCAATCGTGCGGCTCGGGAATGACGTTGTAATCGCCGGCAAGGATCAGCGGCTCTTCGAGCGCTAGCCGGTCCTCGGCAAAGACGACGAGACGATCCATCCAGGAAAGTTTGTAAGGATACTTGACCGGATCCTCCGGCGGGTTGCCGTTTGGCAGGTAGAGGCAGCAGAAGCGGATTGCGCCACCCTCGACGGAAAACACGCCCTCGATGAAACGGGATTGTTCGTCACCCTCGCCACCGGGCAGGCCGCGGTTGACCTCGTCCGGGCGGATCTTGGAGAGCAGCGCAACGCCGTTGAAACCCTTCTGGCCATGCGTTTCGATATGATAGCCGAGCGCCTCGATTTCGGCGCGCGGAAAGCCCTCGTCGACCGTCTTGATCTCCTGCAGGCCGACGATATCGGGGTTCGATTCCTTCAGCCATGCGACGAGATTGTCGATGCGCGCCCGCACGCCGTTGATGTTCCAGGTGGCAATCTTGATCGGCATGCGGGGTTCCTGTGAAGTCAGAGCAATTCCGGCAAAAGTGTCCGGAATTGCGGAAGAGATTGCTTAGATCGAGAAGCTGGTCCCGCAGCCGCAACTGGCGACGGCGTTCGGGTTCTTGATCTGGAAGGACTGGCCGAGCAGGTTGTCGACGAAGTCGATCTCGGACCCGTCCATATAGACGAGCGAGAGCTGGTCGATCAGCACCTTGGCATTATCCTTTTCGAGCACCATGTCGTCGTCCTGCTGGCCCGCGACGAGGTCGAATTTATAGGAAAAGCCGGAACACCCGCCGCCTTCGACGGAGACGCGCAGCGCCTGTTTGTCGGGCGCGGAACCCAGGATCGATGCGATGCGCCGGGCGGCGGAATCGGAGATGGTAACGGACTTGTCGGTCATGTCTGCCTCCTGCCGGGGTCAAGATCCGGAGAGAATCGCTTCCTTGTGCGGATGGCGACGGTTTCGCCGCCTTTGGCCCCACTGCTCCAGGCTATCTGGACAAATCATTGAAAAGATTTGTTTTTCAAGCTCTGCTTGCAGCCGGACTTGCCGCTGTGCACACTATAGGTATGAAGGCATTGAGGCCGCGTCAATGGGCGGTGTGACTGCAGGTGACGAATGACGTTTGACAGACATGCGCTTGGGTTCGGCGCCGGGCAACGGGCGATCTATGCGTCCGACCCCTGGACGACACGTGGACGGCTTCATGCCGAGAGCGATAGCCCGACCCGCTCGGACTTCCAGCGCGACCGCGACCGCATCGTGCACACCACCGCTTTCCGTCGCCTCAAGCACAAGACGCAGGTCTTCATCGCCGCCGACGGCGACCATTATCGCACGCGGCTCACCCATACGATCGAGGTGGCACAGATCGCCCGTGCGCTGGCGCGCGCCCTGAAACTGGACGAAGACCTCGCCGAGGGCGTGGCGCTGGTGCACGATTTCGGCCACACGCCCTTCGGTCACACGGGCGAGGACGCGCTGGACGCGGTACTGAAACCCTTCGGCGGCTTCGACCACAATGCCCAGTCGCTGCGCATCGTCACCAAGCTGGAACGGCGCTATGCGGAGTTCGACGGGCTGAATCTGACCTGGGAGAGCCTGGAGGGCCTCGTCAAGCACAATGGCCCGCTGATCGGTCCGACGGGCGAATGCACCCATGGCGAGGACGTGCCGCGCCCTATCCTCGAATATTGCGCGATGCACGACCTGGAACTCGGCAGCTTCGCCAGCATGGAAGCGCAGGTCGCGGCGATCGCCGACGACATCGCCTACAACACCCATGACATCGACGACGGGCTGCGCTCCGGTTACCTCACCTTCGAGATGCTGGAGGAGGTGCCGTTCCTCGCCGGCCTGATGAAGGAAGTCTCCGACAAGTATCCGGGCCTGGAAGCGCCGCGCTTCACCCACGAGATCATGCGCCGTCAGATCACCCGCATGGTCGAGGATGTCATCGGCTACGCGCAGGCGGCGATCCGCGAGGAGCGGCCGGAAAGCGCGCAGGATGTGCGCAAGGCCCATCGTTGTCTCGCGACCTTCACCGAGGAAATGTCGGTGACGGACAAAGAGATCAAGAGGCTCCTGTTCTCACGCATCTACCGACACCCTGACGTGATGCGCGTGCGGGCAAGTGCGGCAGAGATCCTGACGGACCTCTATCATGCCTATATGGATGACCCGAAACTCATGAAGGGGCACTACTGGGTGGATCGCATTGCCAGCATGCCGGAATCCGCGCGGGCCCGTCATGTCGGCGATTATCTCGCCGGAATGACCGACAACTACGCGATCGACACGCACCGCCGGCTGTTTGACCATACCCCGGATTTGCGATAGTCACCCGCCGAACCGAACTACTTCGCAGGATGGGCCGCAAAAGGCTCGCCGCGAGCGGATGGATGAGATGAACCTTTTTACAGACTTCGATAGCAGAATCAAAAACGTACTCGAAGGACTTGAGATCGTGCGCGAGAAGCGTGCCGATGTCGATTTCAGCCGTATCAGCGTCGAACCGCCGCGTGATGCCAGCCATGGCGATGTCGCGACCAATGCGGCCATGGTGCTGGCCAAGCCGCTCGGCCTCAATCCGCGGGCACTTGCCGATCTCATCGTCGCCGAGCTGAAGAACGATCGCGAAGTCGCTGATGTCAGCGTTGCCGGTCCGGGCTTCATCAATGTGCGCCTGTCGGTCGCCTATTGGCAGAAGCTGCTCGCCGATATCGTCTCCGCGGGCACCGATTACGGTCGCGGTTCGCTTGGCGCCGGCCGCAAGGTCAATGTCGAATATGTCTCCGCCAATCCGACCGGCCCGATGCATGTCGGCCATTGCCGCGGCGCCGTGGTCGGCGATGCGCTCGCCAACCTGCTGGCCTTTGCCGGCTATGCGGTGACGAAGGAATATTACATCAACGACGCCGGCTCGCAGATCGACGTGCTGGCCAAGTCCGCCTTCCTGCGCTACCGCGAGGCGCTCGGCGAGGTGATCGGCGAAATCCCCTCCGGACTCTATCCGGGTGACTATCTTGTCCCGGTTGGCGAAGCGCTGGCGGCCGAACACGGCACGACGCTGCGCGCCATGTCGGAAGCGCAGTGGATGCCGATCGTCAAGGAAAAGACGATCGAGATGATGATGGCGATGATCCGCGAGGATCTGGCCGCCCTCAACGTCAAGCACGACGTGTTCTTCTCCGAGCGTTCGCTGCATGCCGGCAACGGGGCGCCGATCCGCACCGCCATCAATGACCTGACTTTCAAGGGTCACGTTTACAAGGGCGTGCTGCCGCCGCCGAAGGGCCAGCTGCCGGAAGACTGGGAAGACCGCGAGCAGACGCTGTTCCGCTCGACGGAAGTGGGTGACGATATCGACCGCCCGCTGATCAAGTCGGATGGCTCCTACACCTATTTCGCGGCCGATGTCGCCTACTTCAAGGACAAGTACGACCGCGGCTTCGACGAGATGATCTATGTGCTCGGCGCCGACCATGGGGGTTACGTCAAGCGCCTGGAGGCCGTCGCGCGTGCCGTGTCGGAAGGCAAGGCGAAGCTGACGGTGCTGCTCTGCCAGCTGGTCAAACTGTTCCGCGACGGCGAGCCGGTGAAGATGTCGAAGCGCTCGGGCGATTTCGTCACGCTGCGCGATGTGGTCGATGAAGTCGGCCGCGATCCGGTGCGCTTCATGATGCTCTACCGGAAGAACAGCGAACCGCTCGACTTCGACTTCGCCAAGGTGACCGAGCAGTCCAAGGACAATCCTGTCTTCTACGTGCAGTATGCCCATGCGCGCTGCATGTCGGTGTTCCGACAGGCGGCCGAAGCGTTTCCGGGTCTCGACATCGCGTCGCTCGATCTTGCGGGCGCGATCAAAGGCAACATATCGGATCCGAGCGAGCTCCAGCTTCTTGCCAAGCTCGCAGAATATCCGCGCGTCATCGAGGCCGCATCACTGGCGCAGGAGCCTCATCGCATCGCTTTTTATCTCTATGATCTTGCCAGCGCTTTCCATGCGCATTGGAATAAAGGCAAAGAACAACCGGAATTACGGTTTGTTAACGATAAAAATAGAGAATTGAGTATCGCCAGACTTGGGCTGGTGCACGCGGTTGCCTCCGTTTTGAAGTCTGCTCTTGCCATTACAGGCACGGCAGCACCGGACGAGATGCGATAACGTCACCATTTGCCCACAATAAGCTGGCAAACGCGACTTTGTAGCTTTTGAGTGGGAAGCAGTATGGCAGACAAGAACTTCGCGCGAAGCGGAACCGCGGACACGGATCTCTTGACGGACGATGATCCGTTGAGCGAGCTCGCCCGTCTCGTCGGCTATGAGCCGCGTCCGGTCAAGGATGTGGCCAAGTCCCCCTCAGAGCCTGTCGATGGTGTGCCAAGACGGGAAAACCCCGTCCTGGCCCTTGAGGACGAGCTCATGCGTGCTTTCGAGCAGTATGATGCGCCGAGCCGTACTGCCGAAAAGCCCGCCGTCCATCCTGTCGAGCCTATTTTCGAAGAGCCGGCGCCGGTCGTGGAAGACCGCGCCGCCCTCATCGATGAGGTGCCGGTGCGCGACGGTGCGACGACGGTTTCCGCGCATCGCGAGCCGTCCTTCGCCGAAACCGTCTTCGAGGAACCTGTGGGAGCCGAACCGGTGTTCGAAGCCGATTCGTCGCTGCTCCTCGCCGACGAGCTGGAAGCCGCCGTCAATGAGGTGCCCGCAGTCGAAGCCGAGCCGGTGGTTCACGCCGGCCGCCAATTTGCCGATCGCTTCGAGCCGCGCTTTGAGGTGCCGGTTCGTCAGGAGCCGGTTGCGGATGTAACGTCTGTCAGCCATTCCGTGTCCGAGGCGCGTCAGCCGGAATTCCTCGGTTTCCAGCCGATGGCCGCTGACGACAATTCTCCGGACGATCTGGGCCTGGATCTTGAGCGCGAGCTCGAGCTATCGATCGGTGACGGCTTTGCCGATGACCTCGTTGCGGACTTGCATCCGGTTGCCGAAGCGACGTTCGTCGAGCCGCAGCCTGTTGTCGTCGAGACGGTTCAGAGCAATGCCGAGCCGTCCTTCCAGGAGCTGATTTCCGCAGAAGCGGCTGCAGAGCCGTTCCAGGCTGAAGCCGCCTATGCCAGCGACGAGCCGCATTTCGTCGCCGATCTCGCCTTCGACAGCCGCGAGGAGCGTGCCCGCGCCGCCGCCGAGGTTGAAAGCCAATGGCAGGCCGAAGAGCCTGTCTTCGACGCGACGCCGGACTATCGCGTAGAATCCGTCGAAACGGTCATTGACGACCGTGATGCCCTGCTGGCCGACGTGGAGCGTTTCCCGGTTCCCGAAGCGCGCACGCCTTTCATGGGTGAATCGCGCAATCCCGCCAATATCGCCTCGATCTTCGGCCGCCGTGCAACGCCGACCATGAACCAGCAGCGCGACCCGGCACTGTCTTCGGTCGCGACGCCGGTCGTTCAGAAGCCCGTCGAGAAGATCGAGCCTGCGCCGGTCGCGGAGGTTCGTCCGGTCGTCGAAGCCCGCCCTGCGGCGGTTCCCGAGCCGGAGATCGATTTCGAATCGATGGAATTCGATCTCTCGGATATCGAGCTCGACCTCGCGGACATCGTGCTGGATGACGTGCCGGCGAAGGTCGAAACGAAGCCTGCGGTCGTCACGCCTGTCGAGGCGAAGCCGATTGAAGTGAAGGCAGAGGTCGCAAAGCCCGTCGCGGTTGAGAAGCCCGTCCGTCGCGAACCTGCCGTCGCCGTGCCGGTCTCCACCTATACCGCCGTTCCGCAGCCGGTCGTCGCCGAGATGGCCGATGGTTCGCTGCCGTTCGATCCGACGATGATCGCCGATACGGATGAGGGCGTTACCCCTGTCACCGAACTCGACGTGCCGCAGCTGCCGGTCATCGAGAAGGAAAAGCCGCCGGTCGTCCAGCCGGACTATGAATTCGACATCGATGCCGAGATGGCCCAGCTCTTCACCGAGCCGGCCGCCAAGCCGACGCGCCGCGAAAGCCTCCAGGCCGGCGTTTCCGCCGCCACGGTCGCTGCTGCCGCCCAGCCGGCCGCGCAGATGAACGATGTCGATGATTTCGAGCGCGCGCTGGAAGAGGATTTCCGCCGCTCGCTCAGCCAGCCCGAGCGCATGGCGATCCCGGTCGATCCGGGCCAAGCCACGCAGCTCTACAGCGGCGATGGGTATGACGACGAGCAGTCGCGGCCGCGCCGCGGCCTGCTGATCGCCGCGTCGATTGCCGGCCTGCTGCTGATTGGCGGCGGTGGCGTCTATGCCTGGAGCGCCTTCACCGGCGGTGGTGTGGCCGGCTCCGGCGAGCCGCGCGTCATTCTCGCCGACAAGGATCCAGTCAAGGTCGTGCCTGCCGAAAAGGGCGGCAAGACCGTGCCGAACCAGGACAAGGCGGTTTATGACCGCGTTGCCGGCGACAATGCCGGCACGCCGCAGCAGGAACAGCTCGTCACCTCGACGGAGGAGCCTGTCGATGTCGTGCAGCGCACGCTGACGCCGGAAGCCCTGCCGGACGACGGCGCCGATATGCCCGCCACGGCCGAGGACGACGCCAACCGCCTGCTGCCGGGCGTCGACGAGCCGGAAACGGCAACCGCCGACGGCAAGCCGCTCGTCTCGCCGCGCAAGGTCAAGACGATGATCGTCAAGCCCGACGGCACGCTCGTCGCCCGTGAAGACATCGTAAGCGAGCCCACCACCGAAACCGCCGGTCTCGACGCCAAGGCGACCGCAACGACGGCCGCCACATCGGGCGAAGTCGCCGCGACGGCCAATGCAACACTCGACGCCAACTCTTCGCTGCGCGCCGAGCAGAACGCGACGGACGGTCAGCCGCGCTCGGCGCTTGCCGAAGTGGCGACCGCCGAAGTCGACGACACCGCCCCTGTCCGCACCGTCAAGACGACCACGATCGGCGCCACGACCGAAGGCACGACGACGGACGGCAAGGCGCCGGTTCCGGTTACCCGCCCGGTCGACCAGCCGGTCACCGTGGTCGGCACCGTCACGGAAAACGGCAATGTCGCCGCGACCGAAACAGCATCGGCAACGCAGACCCAGCAGACAGCGGAACAGACTCAGGTCGCGGCGGTTGCGCCCGGCAGCTACGTCATCCAGATCGCCTCGGTGCCTTCGGAAGCCGATGCGCAGAAGACCTACAAGAACCTCTCGGCGAAATTCGGCAGCGTCATCGGCGGCCGCGGCGTGGATATCAAGAAGGCGGAAATCCCCAACAAGGGCACGTTCTTCCGCATTCGCATCCCGGCCGGCTCGCGTGAGGAAGCAAACGCGCTGTGCAGCCGTTATAAGGGCGCAGGCGGCAGCTGCCTCGTCACGCGCTGAAGTCGAGACTGGATTTTTAGGAAGGCGCGGGACGGGTTCCGCGCCTTTCTTTTTGCCCATCCAACGCCAAACATCCGAGATTGCCGACATGAGCGAATCGAAATCCTTCATTTCGGGCTGCAAGGGCCTGAGCCTCACCGAAGACGAAAAGGCCTTCTTCCGCAGCGAGCGACCGTGGGGCTTCATCCTGTTCGGCCGCAATATCGGCGATCCCGCCCAGGTCGCGGACCTGACGGCGGAAATGCGCGACTGCATCGGCGGCGGCAGCGACATTCCCGTGCTGATCGACCAGGAAGGCGGCCGCGTCCAGCGCATCAAGCCGCCGCATGTCCAGCAATATCCGAATGCCGCCGCACTCGGCGCCATCTGTCGCGCAGATGCGGAAAAGGGTCTGCGTGCCGCCTGGCTGATGTCGCGCCTGCACGCCTTCGATCTCTATCGCCTCGGCATCAATGTCGATTGCCTGCCGGTGCTGGATGTCGCCGTGCCCGGCGTGCACGATGTCATCGGTAACCGCGCTTACGGTCAGGAGCCGGAAATCGTCTCGGCCATGGGTAAGGCGGCGGCCGAGGGCCTGAAGGCTGGGGGCCTGCTGCCGATCATGAAACATATGCCGGGCCACGGCCGCACCATGGTCGATTCCCATCATGATCTGCCGGTGGTGCATGCCAGCCGCGAAGAACTCGAGGCCTGCGACTTCGTACCCTTCCGCCGTATGAAGGACGAGCTGATGGCGATGTCCGCCCACATCGTTTTCACCGCCATCGACGCCGACAATCCGGCGACGACCTCGGCCAAGGTTGTCAGCGAGATCATCCGCGTCCATATGGGTTTCGACGGCCTTCTGATGTCCGACGACGTGTCGATGAACGCGCTGAAGGGCGATATTGCCGAAAGAACCCGGGGAATCATCGCCGCCGGCCTCGACATGGTGTTGCATTGCCATGGCATCATGGAGGAAATGATCATGGTGACCGAAAATGCGCCGCCGCTGACGGGCGAAAGCCTGCGGCGCGCCAAGGCGGTGCGTGCGGCCTTCACGACGCCCGACGGCGCGGACGAACATGCGCTGCGCGAAGAGTTCAATGCCATGATCGCGGTGTCCTGAAGCGCCGCATAAGGAGCTGCGTGTTAGGACCGGGAAGCAAGCCACAGAAGAACGACCGCGGCGCGGCAGCGCCGATGGACGATTTGTGGCAGGATGGTGGCGAGGGGCGGGGGCTTTCGGAAGAAAGCCTCGTCGTCGATCTCGCCGGCTTCGAAGGCCCACTCGATCTCCTGCTGCATCTCGCCCGCACGCAGAAGGTGGACCTTACCCGTATCTCCGTGCTGGCGCTCGCCGAGCAGTATCTCGCCTTCATCGACAAGGCGCGGAAAATCCGCATCGAGCTTGCCGCCGATTATCTCGTCATGGCGGCGTGGCTTGCCTATCTCAAATCCCGGCTGCTGATCCCCAAACAGGCCAAGGACGATGGTCCCTCGGGCGAGGAAATGGCGGCGAGCCTGGCCTTCCGCCTCAAGCGGCTGGAGGCTATGCGCGATGCCGCGACGCGTCTCGTCAACCGCAACCGCCTCGGCCGCGACGTCTTCGCCCGCGGCATGCCGGAGCATATTCCGACGGAGCGCCGCTCTGCCTTCGAGGCCTCGCTCTACGACCTGCTCAACGCTTATGCATCGCTGCGCCAGCGCCATGCGATCACGCAGGTGACCATCGAGAAGCGCACGGTCTGGTCGCTCTCCGATGCCCGCGAAATCCTGTCGCTGCTCGTCGGCGGCTTCGCGGATGACGACTGGATGGCGCTCGACCAGTTCATGCTGCGCTACCTGACCGACCCGACGGAGCGCACCACGGCGATCGCCAGCGCCTTCGCCGCGACGCTGGAACTGGTGCGGGAAGGGCGCCTGGAGCTTCGTCAGGACGGCGTGTTCCAGCCAATCTATCTGCGCCGCGGCCCAAAGCCCGAGGGCGATGACGAGGGGAACGCTGATAATGGCTGATGGGGACGACGAGATGGACGGCGGCACGATCGTCGATCCGCGCCGGCTGCATGAGGCCGCGCGCATCGCCGAGGCGCTGGTCTTCGCCTCCGCCGGGCCGGTTTCGCAGAGCTACATCGCCGAGCGCCTGCCGCGCGGCGTCGATGTGCTGCATGTCATGCGTGAATTGAAGGGCCTCTATGCCGGGCGCGGCGTCAATCTCGTGCAGGTCGACGACGGCTGGGCCTTCCGCACGGCGCCCGACCTCTCCTTCGTCATCCGCACCGACGAGACGGAAGTGCGCAAATTGTCGCGCGCCGCGCTCGAGGTGCTGTCGATCATCGCCTACCACCAGCCGGTCACCCGCGCCGAAATCGAGGAAATCAGAGGCGTGCAAACCTCGAAGGGCACGCTCGACGTGCTGATGGAGGCGGGCTGGGTGCGCTTTCGCGGCCGCCGCCGCACGCCCGGCCGCCCCGTCACCTTCGGCACGACACGGGATTTCCTCGATCATTTCGGCCTGGAGGAACTGCGAGATCTGCCCGGTCTCGAAGAATTGAAGGGCGCCGGCCTTCTTTCCGGCCGCATTCCCTCCAATTTTCAGGTACCTCTGCCGCTTGGCGAGGATGAGCTGGCCGAAGACGAGGACCCGATTACCCAACTCGATCTTGAGGAATTGGGGCTCTTGACACCCGGCGGGAAAGAAGACGAATAGGCGAAGCTTATAGGCTGGCCCCGCGGTTTCCGGGAAAACAAACAGCCGGATGCGCCTCCGCGGTAAGCAGAAGAAGAAAAGCCGTTCAGGCAGGACTGTGGCCGGCCCGGCCGGTGACAGGGAAAGATTTGACAATGGCTTCGGACCCCTCGGGCTCCAGCGATAACGAGACGAGACGGGCATCGGCGGTGACCTTCGCCGCGCGCCTTGCCTTCGAAGACATCCATCACAGCTACCAGAACAAGCAGACGATCCGCGGCATCTCGCTGACGGCCGAGCCCGGCGAAGTGCTCTGCCTGCTCGGCCCTTCTGGTTCCGGCAAGACGACGCTTTTGCGCATTGCCGCCGGCATCGAGGCGCAGACGGCGGGCCGTGTCCTGCTCAACGACCGCGAGATCGCCGGCCCAAGCACCTTCCTGCCGCCGGAGCGTCGCGGCGTCGGCCTGATGTTCCAGGATTTCGCGCTCTTCCCGCATATGTCCGTGCTCGACAACGTGCGCTTCGGCCTGACCGCGCTGCCGCGCGCCGAAGCGGAAGCCGAGGCCGAAGTGGCGCTGGAGCGCGTGGGGCTTTCGCATTACGCCCAAAAGTTTCCGCACATGCTGTCGGGCGGCGAGCAGCAGCGCGTGGCGCTGGCCCGTGCACTGGCACCGCGCCCCTCCGTCCTGTTGATGGACGAGCCGTTTTCCGGCCTCGATTCGCGCCTGAAGGATTCCATCCGCGCCGATACGCTGTCGATTTTGCGCCAGTCGCGCGCCAGCGCCATCGTCGTCACGCATGACGCGGAGGAGGCGATGCGCATGGGCGACCGGATCGCGCTTTTGAAGGATGGCTGCCTTGTGCAGGTCGGCACGGCGGAGGAGCTCTACCTTCACCCGAAGGATATGTTTGCCGCGGCGTTTTTCTCCGAGATCAACGAATTTTCGGGCCATGTGCGCGGCGGTGTCGTGGAAACGCCGCTCGGCAATGTGGATGGAAGCCGCTTCCGGGACGGGCAAAAGGTGCATGTCGCCGTGCGGCTCTCCGGGCTTCGGGTTCTGGAGACGGGCGGCGAGATTCCGGCGCGCATATTGTCGCGGCGGTTTCTCGGCGTCGTGGAACTGCTGAACCTCGCCATACCCGGCACGGACCGGCCGGTTCGGGCGCGGGTGAGGGCAGACCAGCTGGCCGCCGGATTGCGTGACGTCACGCTTTCGGCTAACCAGCGGGATATTCTAGTGTTTGAAAAAAACAACTGAACGTCTTACATCGGGGTAAGGGTTCGTAAGGGAGCAAGGAAAATGGGTTCTTTCAGCATCTGGCATTGGCTGATCGTTCTGGTGGTTGTGCTGCTGCTGTTCGGCCGCGGCAAGATTCCGGAACTGATGGGCGACGTTGCCAAGGGTATCAAGAACTTCAAGAAGGGCATGTCCGACGAGGAAGCCGCTGCCGCCGACCAAGCGAAGACGGTCGATCACAAGGCCGACGAGGTCAAGTGACCGGCATCCGGCCGTTGACCGCCGGTTACGGCCTATGAGGACAGTTTCCTATGCTTGATGTCGGCTGGACCGAGATACTCGTCATCGCCATCGTTCTGATCATCGTGGTGGGTCCGAAGGACCTGCCGCAGATGCTCAGGACGTTCGGCCGCATGGTCTCAAAGATGCGCGGCATGGCGGGCGATTTCCGCCAGCAGTTCGACGAGGCGCTGCGCGAAGCGGATCTCGACGACCTGCGCAAGACCATCGGCGAAGCGCAGAAGCTCAATCCGCTCAACACCATCCGGGATGCGGTCAATCCACTGCGCCAGATGGGCGACGACTTGAAAGCCGATCTGCACAAGGCGACCAGTTCCGTCACGACATCGACGCCTTCGGCCAATCCGGCCGAAAGCGTGTCCAGCGCTCCCATCGCCGTCCCTTCCGAGGGGGCGAAGCCGGCTTCCGCTGAACCCGTCGCCGCCGTGCCGCTCAAGGCCGGCCCGGTCCGCAAGACGGCAAAGAAGAAGGCCGATGACGGCGCCGCCACGGTGGCAAAGCCGCGCAAGACGGTCGCGAAGGCCGAGGCGGAGCCGAAGAAGGCACCTGCGGCCAAAAAGGCGGCGCCCGCGAAGGTCGCGACCGCCAAAACCAAGATTGCGAAGACCAAGAAGGGCGAGGCATGAGCGGCGATATTGATGACAAGCCCCAGCCGCTCATCGAGCACCTGATCGAACTGCGCCGCCGCCTGCTCTGGGCCGTGGGTGCGTTTTTCATTGCCTTTCTGGTGTGCTTTTATTTCGCCAAGCAGCTTTTCAACCTGCTTGTCCTGCCCTTCAAATGGGCGGTGGAATGGGCGGGGCTGACGCACCGCAATGTCGAGCTGATCTATACGGCGCCGCAGGAATTCTTCTTCACGCAGATCAAGGTCGCTATGTTCGGCGCCTTTGTGATCGCCTTCCCGGTGATCGCCCAGCAGGTCTACAAGTTCGTGGCGCCCGGCCTCTACAAGAACGAGCGCGCCGCCTTCCTGCCCTTCCTGATCGCGTCGCCGATCCTGTTCCTCATCGGTGCGGCGCTGGTCTATTTCTTCTTCACGCCCATGGTCATGTGGTTCTTCCTCGCCATGGAGCAGGGCGGCGGCGAAGGCCAGGTGTCGATCCAGCTTCTGCCGAAGGTATCGGAATATCTCAGCCTCATCATGTCGCTGATCTTCGCCTTCGGCCTGGTGTTCCAGCTTCCGGTGATCTCGTCACTTCTGGTGCGCGCCGGTTTCATCACCTCGCAGACGCTGAAGGAAAAGCGCAAATACGCCATCGTCATCTCCTTCGTGGTGGCGGCCGTGCTGACACCGCCCGATCCGGTTTCCCAGATCGGCCTTGCACTGCCGGCCATCCTTCTCTACGAGATTTCCATCTATACGGCCCGACTCATCGAACGGCAGCGGGCGAGCGTCTCGAACGCGCAGGATGCGGAAAACGAGGTCGCTGCAACGCAGGGCGAAGCCGACTAAGGCTTCGCCGGCGGGTCGCTGCCGGGCGGGATGGGCTCCATCCACGCAACGCCTGGAACGACAATGCTTGATATCAAATGGATCCGCGACAACGCCGAAGCCCTTGACGCCGCCCTGGCAAAGCGCGGCGCAGAGCCCCTCGCACGGGCTTTGATCGATCTCGACGAAAAGCGCCGCAGCGTCATCCAGAAGGCGCAGGACATGCAGTCGCGCCGCAACGCCGCATCCAAGGAGATCGGCGCGGCCATGGCCGCCAAGAACACCGAACTTGCCGACAAGCTGAAGGCCGAAGTATCCGCTATCAAGGACCAGCTCCCGGCCGCCGAGGAAGAGGAGCGTCAGGCCACCGCCGAGCTCAACGACGCCCTGTCGCGCCTGCCGAATATCCCGTTTGATGACGTGCCGGTCGGTTCGGACGAGACCGGTAATGTCGAAAAGCACAAGTGGGGCAACAAGCCGGGCTGGAACCACAAGCCGCTGGAGCACTACGAAATCGGCGAAGCCCTCGGCTACATGGATTTTGAAGCCGCGGCAAAAATCGCCGGTTCGCGCTTCACCGTCCTGAAAGGTCAGCTTGCCCGCCTTGAGCGCGCACTCGGCCAGTTCATGCTCGACGTCCACACGGGGGAACATGGCTATACGGAAGTGCATGCGCCGCTGCTCGTGCGCGACGACGCCATGTTCGGCACCGGCCAGCTGCCGAAATTTTCCGAAGACCTGTTCCGCACCACGGACGGCCGCTGGCTGATCCCGACCGCCGAAGTGTCGCTCACCAATCTCGTGCGCGAAGACATTCTCGATCAGGAAAAGCTGCCGCTGCGCTTCACCGCGCTGACGCCGTGCTTCCGCTCGGAGGCAGGCTCGTCGGGGCGTGACACGCGCGGCATGCTGCGCCAGCACCAGTTCATGAAATGCGAACTCGTCTCGATCACCGATGCCGAAAGCGCCATCGACGAGCACGAGCGCATGACGGCCTGCGCGGAGGAAATCCTCAAGCGCCTCGGCCTGCATTACCGCGTCATGACGCTTTGCACCGGCGACATGGGTTTTGGCGCGCGGAAAACCTACGATCTGGAAGTCTGGCTGCCGGGGCAGGACACGTTCCGCGAAATCTCGTCCTGCTCGGTCTGCGGCGATTTCCAGGGCCGCCGCATGAATGCGCGTTATCGCGGCAAGGACGACAAGGCGACGAAGTTCGTGCACACGCTGAACGGTTCGGGCACCGCCGTCGGCCGCGCGCTGATCGCCGTTCTGGAAAACTACCTCAACGCCGATGGCTCGGTCACCGTGCCGGAGGTCCTGCTGCCTTACATGGGTGGCGTGACGAAGATCGAGAAGGCCGCGTAAGTTCATGCGCATCCTGCTGACCAATGACGACGGCATTCACGCCGAGGGCCTCGCGGCCCTCGAGCGGATCGCCCGCGAACTAACCGACGACGTCTGGATCGTGGCCCCGGAAACGGACCAGAGCGGTCTTGCGCATTCCCTGACGCTCTCCGAGCCGCTACGCCTGCGCAAGATCGACGACAAGCGTTTCGCCCTGCGCGGCACGCCGACGGATTGTGTCATCATGGGTGTGCGCGAGGTTCTGGACAAGAAGCCGGATCTCGTCCTCTCCGGCGTCAATGCCGGCGCCAACATGGCCGACGACGTCACCTATTCCGGCACCATTGCCGGCGCCATCGAGGGCACGCTGCAGGGCATCAAGTCCATGGCGCTGAGCCAGGCCTATAACCATGCCGGCGGCCGCGTCGTGCCGTGGGAGGTTGCCGAGGCCTACGCGCCAAAACTCATCCGCCAGCTGATGGATGTGGAGCTGCCGGACTGGACCTTCTTCAACCTCAACTTCCCGAACTGCGCACCGGCAGAGGTGCAGGGGATGGAGGTCACGGCGCAGGGCAAGCTCGATTTCGGCCTGACGATCGAAGAACGTGCCGATGGCCGCGGATTCCCCTATTACTGGCTGCGCTTCGGCGAGCGAAAGGGCGATTTCCGCGCCGGCACGGACATTCATGCCGTGAAGAACCACAAAATCTCCGTCACGCCGCTGAAGCTCGACCTGACGGATTATTCCGTGCTCGACCGCGTGCAGCGCGCGCTCAATGGAGGAGATGCGGATTGAGCACGGGGCGGGTGATCGAGAAGGAAGGTTTTGCTGCTCTTGCGCTGCGCCTGCGCGGGCAGGGCATCAACAATATCGAGCTTCTGACCGCCGTCGAGCAAACGCCGCGCACGCTGTTCGTGCCGCCGCAATTTGCCGGCGAGGCCTATTCGCGCCGCGTGTTGCCGCTTGATTGCGGATCCTTCATGGAAGGCATCGATCTCTCGGTGCGCATCCTTCATCTCCTGAACCTCAAGGCCGGCCAGCGCATTCTCGAAGTCGGCACCGGCAGCGGCTTCACCGCCGCCGTCATGGGCCGCATGACCGAGCGGGTGTTGACCGTCGATCGCTACCGTACGCTCGTCACCAATGCGCAGGCTTCCATCGACAAGGCCGGCATCCGTAACGTCATCGTGCGCCAGGCCGATGGCAGCAATGGCATGCCGGGCGAGGGGACCTTCGACCGCATTCTCGTCACGGCCGCCTTTCCCGCCCTGCCGCGCTTCTTCGCCGAGCAGCTCGTCTCCGGCGGCATGCTGATCGCACCCGTCATGGTCAGCGAAACCGAGTGCCGTATGCTCAAGCTGGTCAAGACCGGTAGCCGCTTCGATCGCGAAGACCTCTTCGAGGTACCCTACCTGCCGATCGTGCCCCAGATGGCACAGGCTCTTTAAGCCCACCAAACCCTATCGAAATCAATATTTTGCGGCTCCGCGGGCTTTTGCCCGCTGAGTCTTGCGGCATTTTCGCGGCAAATCGGAACTCTCGCTGCAGCCCGCCACACGCGAGGCGTGAATTCCCGTTGAAAATACAGTGCGTTAACCATTTGTTAACTTTGGTAAGCTTCGCGCAAGTTTCGGAGCGTAGGCCCATAACGAAGCACAAATTCCACGCAGAACGCCGGTTTTCCAGTGGTTTCCGAAGTTCCGATGGAGAGGGCAATGTACGTTTCGAACAGGATCGCCAGCAGCTCGACCAATGACAGCCTCGCTTATCTCGCGACCAAGGCTGCCGGGAAGGCGACTGAAGAAAACGCCGAGGTCGCGTCGACCGCGCACCTCGCCGGCGGCAGCTATGATCCGTCCGCCCATGTCGGCCTGTCCGTCGATGCACTCCTCGTGCTCAGCGTCGCCAAGGAAGAGACGGCTTACAGCCAGCCGTCGCTGACGGAGGCCGAGCGCAACAATCTCGACACGTCGGACCTCGAGAAGCGCGAATACGCAGCCTATGGCCACTTCCTGGAGGAAGGTGACCGCAAGGGCTATTACCGTGCCTATATCGAATATTTCGACAGCATGCCGGCCGAAGACCAGCGCAACGGCCGCTATGCCGGCACCCGCGAACCCGCCGTTTCGGCGCTCCGTGCCATCGCTTATAATGAAAGCGCCCTCGACATGACGGCGCCGGATGCCGCGCTCGAGAATGCGACCGCCACCGGCGACCGCAGCCAGCGCCGCGCGACGCCGATTTCGGCGATCTTCCAGCCGAGTGCCGGCGATTATGAGAACGTCGCCCGCGTCTCCGGCCGCATTTCACGCGCCGACAGCATGTATGCCACCGGCTTCTGATACCCGGTGGACGCCTGCGCTCGCGTGCCATGGTTATCAATTCATCAAAAAAACGTCGCGGATAGCCTGGTTTTAACCGGGCAGTAACTCTAACGCGCTTTAATCGGTCTACATCAAGTAGCGTACCGATTGGGTAGTCTCATGCGTAAGAGTGTATCGCCAAGTTTTGGTAGGACTGCGACCCGTCTGATGGCGGCCGCCCTGCTGGCCAGCGTTGCGACCGGGTGCAGCTCGGACGTTTCCCGTTTTGGCGGCCTCTTCTCCAGCTCCGGTTCTGACAATATCACCACGAATTCGGTTCCGCGCCGCACGCTTCTCGGCAGCGAGCCGGTTCCGCGCGGCACGGTCGGCAATGGCCAGGTGGCGCAGGTCAACCCGATGGGCGGTTCGCGCGACGAAGCTCTGAACCAGCCGTTCCCGGATCAGGGCAATGTCTCCTACGATCCGATCAATACGTCCACGACGAACGGTTCCGGCACGCGTTTTGCGACCACGCCGATGACCGTCCAGCGCGGCGAGCTTTCCGACCCGACGGCCGGCGCCCAGCGGGACATCGCGATGGCGCAGGAATTGCCGCAGCGCAAGGCGAAGGCCATCGTCGAGGAGGCTGATGCGACGGCGAAGACCGTCAAGGGCAAGGCCGGCTGGTCGACGAACAATGCGCCCGTCGTCATGCTGCGCCAGGGCGAAAGCGTGAAGACGCTCGCCAACCGCTACGGCGTGCCGGAAAAGGAAATTCTTGCCGCCAACGGTCTGAAGCGTTCCTCGGATGCCGAGCCGGGCCAGAAGATCGTCATCCCGACCTTCTCGACGACCGCGAGCGCCGCAAAGGCCTCGACGGATCACACGTTGAAAGTCGATGGCAAGCTGCCGACCCCGGAGCAGAAGGGCGAGAAGAACGTCGCCATCCTGCCGGGCACCTCCAGCCGCGACAAGCAGAAGTCGGAGAACGGTCAGACGACGTCGAACGTCGCCGATGCCGGCGAAGGCAACGGCAAGGGCGGTTACGAAGTGCAGCCGGGCGATTCGCTCGCCAAGATCGCGCGCAGCAACGGCGTCTCGGTCGAGGCGCTGAAGAAGGCGAACGGCATCAATACGGCCTCGATCCGCATCGGCCAGAAGCTGGTGATCCCGGCCGGCGGCAGTGCCGACGTGGCCGAAAAGGCCGCCACCGACAAGACGACGACGGCCTCTGTTCCGGTCAGCAAGGAAAAGAAGGTCGAGACGGCGGAAAAGAAGCCGGAAGCCTACAAGGCGCCGGTGAAGACGGTCTCGGTCACCGAAGCGACGGAAAAGTCTGACGTGACGGATGATGCGCCCGAATCGACCGGTATCGGCAAGTATCGCTGGCCGGTGCGCGGCGCGGTGATCGCCGGCTACGGTGCCAATGTCGACGGCAACCGCAATGACGGCATCGATATCTCGGTTCCCGAGGGCACGCCGATCAAGGCGGCTGAAAACGGCGTGGTCATCTATTCGGGCTCGAGCCTGAAGGAACTCGGCAACGCGGTTCTCGTCCGCCACGACGACGGCACCGTCACGGTCTACGGCAATGCCGGTGGGCTGAACGTGCAGCGCGGCCAGAAGATCCAGCGCGGCCAGACGGTTGCGACCTCGGGCATGAGCGGCAACGCCACTCGCCCGAAGGTCCACTTCGAGGTGCGCAAGAACGCCACCCCGGTCAACCCGATGACCTTCCTGGAATAGGTGGGGCGGGATATCCGGATGAAATAGCGCGGGCGGCCTCTGGCCGCCCGTTTGCGTTTCACGACCGGGCCGCGGCCTGCCGCCCGAAGGCTTCGCGATAGGCGGCCGGTGTGGTCGACAGGTGCAGGCGGAAATGATGGCGCAGCGTGCCCGTCGTGCCGAAGCCTGACAGGGCCGCGATTTCCTCGACCGAGGCATTGGTTTCTTCCAGCAGGTCGCGTGCCTTGCCCAGACGCTGGGCGAGCAGCCAGCGGGCCGGCGTCATGCCGGTGGCCGATTCGAAACGACGCAGGAAGGTGCGGTCGCTCATGCCCGCGCGACGGGCGAGTGTTTCGACGGTGTGTTCCGCTCCAAGGTCTGCGCGCATATGGTCGAGCAGCGGCCCGAGCCGGCTGCTCTCATGCGCGCGTGGCACGACCTGACGGATGAATTGCGCCTGGCCGCCGTCGCGATGCGCCGGCATGACGAGGCGCCGGGCGACGAGATTGGCCGCCTCCGTGCCAAAATCCCGGCGGATGAGATGCAGGCAGAGATCGAGCCCCGCCGCCGTGCCTGCCGAGGTCAGCACGCTGCCGGCATCGACATAGAGCACATCGGGCGTCACCGTGATGGCGGGAAAACGCGCCGTTAGCGTATCCGTATAGCGCCAATGGGTTGTGGCACGCCGACCGTCGAGCAGGCCGGCGGCGGCCAGCACGAAGACGCCGGAGCAGAGGGAAAGGATACGGGCACCGCGCGCATGCGCCGCCTGCAGCACCTCGATCAGCACCAGTGGCACCGGCGCATCGGTACCGCGCCAGCCGGGAATGATGATCGTGCCGGCCTCAGCCAGCAGGTCGAGCCCACCGTCCACGGCAAAGCGCAGCCCGCCCGTCGAACGCATTTCGCCCTCATCGAGACCGGCGACGGCGAAGCGGTACCAGTTCGGCCCCATTTCCGGCCGGGCAAGGGCGAAAATCTCGGTCGCGATGCCGAATTCGAAGGTGCAGAGCTGGTTATAGGCGACAGCCACGACGAGCGGATTGGCAAGCGGCGGAAGCGAAAGCGGGTTTGTCATGATCTTGATGATATATGGCAATCATGCCACCTGCAAGCATTGCTGCGCTCCGGCTATGTCTCTCTCGTCCCAACAACGCGCATCCCGACAAGGAGAGACACCATGAGCTTCGTCACCGATTATCCGGCCGCTTCCCCCGCCGTTGCCGTCGAGCATTTCCTGAAGCTGCTGTCCGTCGAGACCGACTGCGCCGACGTCGCGGCGGCGCTGAAGTCCGGCGATCAGGACTTCGTCCTGCTGCATGTCATCGGCTCGCCGGAAGCCTATGCCCGCCGGCATGTGCCGGGTGCCATCCACCTGCCGCACCGGCAAATCAGCGCCGAGCGCATGGCCGAATGGCCTGAAGACACCGTCTTCGTCGCCTATTGCGCCGGCCCGCATTGCAACGGCGCGGATCAGGCCGCCCTCAAGATCGCCCGCCTCGGCCGCCCGGTCAAAATCATGATCGGCGGCATTACCGGCTGGGAAGACGAGGGCCATACCTTCGCGACCGGCAGCGAGCCGGGCAGCCTGCCGGCGATTGCTGCCGAATGAATGCGGACGGCCTTCACATCAGGCCCTTCACGCATGATGACGTGGAAGCCGTCTGGCGGCTCATGCGGGCGCTGGCCGTCTTTGAAGGCTATAGCGATGCCTTCGCTGTCACACCCGATGATCTCAGACTTCACGGGCTCGGTGCCACGCCCGCCTTCGGCGTTTTCGTGGCGGTGAAGGGACAGGCGCTTGCCGGCATCGCCGTGCACTACCGCATTCCCTGGACCTACGATCTCAAAACCGTCGTGGTGCTCAAGGAACTCTATGTCGCGGAGGCGTTTCGCGGGCAGGGCGTGGGGCAGGCGCTTTTTGCGCGGTTGCGCGCCCATGCCGTCGAGATCGGCGCCTCCGCCCTGCGCTGGACGGTCCTGCCGGACAACGCGGCGGCGCAGCGCTTCTATGCGGGGCAGGGTGGCGCCTGTGACGCGGATTGGCAGCACTGGACCCTGCCTTTGCAGAAGCGAATCTGAAATGGTCCGCCCCATCAAAGATGGAGAATTCCCTTGATCACCTGCTCTCTCAGATATGTCATCGATCCGCATAAGCTGGCGGAATTCGAAGCCTATGCCCGCGCCTGGATCCCCATCGTCAACCGCATGGGCGGCCAGCATCACGGCTACTTCCTGCCGAGCGAGGGCGCAAACAACATCGCGCTTGCGCTGTTCAGCTTCCCGAGCCTTGCGGCCTACGAAGATTACCGCACCCGCATGGTGAGCGATCCGGAATGCATCGCCGCCTTCGACATGGATAAACACAATCGCAGCATCATCAGCTACGAGCGCAGCTTCATGCGGCCCGTCTTCTCTTGAAAAGCAAAACGCCGGCCCGTTTCAGGGCCGGCGCTCGTCTTACTTGTTGAGCGCAATGCCGAGGCGTCCCGCCAGATCCTGCACATATTGCCAGGCGACACGGCCGGAGCGCGAACCGCGCGTCGTCGCCCATTCCAGTGCTTCGCCGTGCAATTGCTCCTGCGAAATCTGCAGGCCGAAATGCCGGGCATAACCGTCGATCATCTCGAGATAGTCGCTCTGGCTGCACTTGTAGAAGCCGAGCCACAGGCCGAAACGATCCGACAGCGACACCTTCTCTTCCACCGCCTCCGACGGATTGATCGCCGTCGACTGCTCGTTCTCGATCATGTTGCGCGGCAGGAGATGCCGGCGGTTCGAGGTGGCGTAGAGCAGCACATTGTCCGGCCGTCCTTCGACGCCGCCGTCGAGTGCCGCCTTCAGCGACTTGTAGGACGTGTCGTCATGGTCGAAGGACAGGTCGTCGCAGAAGATGATGGACGGGAAGGGCGCGTCCTTCAGGATCTCAAGAAGCTGCGGCAGCGTCGCGATGTCTTCGCGATGCACCTCGATCAGCTTCAGCCCGCTCGCCGTTTCCTTCGCCGCCAGCGCATGCACCGATTTCACTAGCGAGGACTTGCCCATGCCGCGTGCGCCCCAGAGCAGCACGTTGTTGGCCGGCAGGCCGCGGGCGAAGCGCACGGTGTTGTCGACGAGGATGTCGCGCACATGATCGACACCGCGGATCAGGTCGATCTCGATGCGGTTCGGCCGCTTGACGGGCTGCACATGCTGGCGGGCCGGCGACCAGACGAAGACGTCGGCGGCATTCCAGTCGTTGATTGCGGGGGCGGGGCCGGCCAGGCGCTCGAGTGCCGCGGTGATGCGGCCGATTTCGGCCAGCAGAAGCTTGACGTGATCTTCCTGCACTGTGTCTCTCCTCATGCGTGAATGCCGGGTAGCATGCGGCGGGCGGTCGCGAAAAGGGGGAAAGCGCTTGAAAACAACGGGGTTGACGCGCTCGTGTGTTGCATTCAAGGCCCGCTTGCCTATATTCCGGCAACCGAAATGGCCGCTCAGGCCGCGTAAATTCAAGATTTCAAGGAGTAGCTGATGTTCATTACCGAGGCCTTCGCCCAGACGGCGGCACCTGGCGGGGCAGCGGGCGGCGCTGACATTCTCATGTCGATCCTGCCGTTCCTGCTGATCTTCGTGGTGATGTATTTCCTCATCATCCGCCCGCAGCGCGCCAATATGAAGCGTCGCGAAGAGCTCCTGAAGAACATCCGTCGCGGCGACCAGGTCGTCACCGGCGGTGGCATCGTCGGCAAGGTCACCAAGGTCGTCGACGACAGCGAACTCGAAGTTGAAATCGCCGAAGGCACCAAGGTGCGCGTCGTGCGCAGCGGCGTCAGCGAAGTCCGCGTCAAGGGCGAACCCGTCAAGGAATAAGCTTGGCTTGCCGCCCGGCTGGGGTAAACTCGGCCGGGTGGCCCGACTGGTTTTCAGCCGGCGTCCCGCCGCGTTGTTTTTTGGTTCACGCAATTCCGGCAGAATGGTTCTATCCTTGCCGGAATTGACGTAGCGAGACCCTGATGCAGCAATCCGCCCGCTGGAAGACCCTTGCTCTCTGGCTCGTCCTCGTGGCGAGCCTTCTTGTCCTTCTGCCGAGCCTTCTGCCGGCCCGCATGGCCGCCGGCCTGCCGAACTGGATGGCGGCGCACCGCCTCGTTCCCGGCCTCGACCTGACCGGCGGCTCCCGCCTCGTTCTGGAGGTTTCCCGCAGCGACATCGCCGCAGACCGCCTGCGCGCCGCCGTGGAAACCATCGGCAATACGCTGCGCGCCGCCCGCATTCCCTATAGTGACCTCAACGGCGCGGAAAATACCGTCGATGTGACGGTGACGGCGAGCGATCGCGTGGACGCGGCCCGCGAGGCGCTTGCCGGCCTTGATCTTGGCACGCTCAGCGAGCCGCAGCCGGGCCAGTTCAATATCGTGCTGTCCCCCGCCGCCGTCGACGAGGCTGTGCAAGCCGCATCGCTCGGCGCCGTCGATGCAGTGCGCCGCCGCGTCGAAAGCCTCGATATTCCCGCTCTTTCCGTCGGTCGTGGCGAGCGCGGCCGCATCGTCGTCGCCATGCCCGGCCTGAGCGATCCGCAGCGCGTCAAGGACCTGCTGTCGCAGGCCGGCAAGCTCTCGGCCCGGCTGGTCGATGACAGCATGCCCGTCAACACCGCGATCGAGGACGGCGCGCCGGCCGGCTCGGAAGTGCTTTATTCCACCGGCGAGCCGCCGGTCGGCTATCTCCTGCGCCGCGACGATCTTTTCACCGCGGCGGATGTCGCTTCGGCGGAGCCTGCGGCCAACAACGAACCCTTCATCGAGTTCGTACTGCGCGCCGAGGCCGCCGAGCGGCTGGCCGCCTTTAGCCGGGACAACAGCGGCCGCACCATCGCCATCCTGCTTGACGGCCAGGTGATCTCCACCTCGCAGATCCAGGGCGCCATCACCGATGGCGTCGGCCGCCTCTCCGGCGATTTCGATGCCGAAGGGGCGGCAAACCTCGCCCGGATCGTCGCAAGCGGCCCGCTGCCGGCGCCGGTGACGATTATCGAGGAGCGCTCGATCGAGCCCGCGCTGGGCGCCACCTCTACCGGCACCGTGGTGATTGCGCTTGCCGTGGCGGTTCTCGCCGTGGTCGCCTTCATGACCTTCTTCTACGGCGTGCTCGGCATCATCGCCTCGCTCTCGCTGTTCTTCAACGTGACGCTGACCTTCGCGATCCTCGCCCTCATCGGCGCACCGCTGTCGCTCTCCATGATCGCCGGTATCGTCCTGACGGTCGGCATCGCGGTCGATGCCAGCGTGCTGATCTTCGAGCGCATCCGCGAGGAAACCAAGGCCGGCCGCGCGTTGGACGCGGCCGTCGATACCGGCTTCGGCCGCGCCCGCGCCACGGTGCTGGATGCCTCGGCGACCATGCTCATCGCCATCGCCGTGCTCTTCCTGCTGTCCGCCGCCCCCGTGCGTGCCTTCGCGCTCGCCGTCGGTATCGGCATGCTGGCAACGCTCTTCACCACCTTCGGCCTGACGCAGCGCCTGGTGCGTGCCTGGCTTGGCCGCAGCCACATCACGCATCTGCCCAAGGGCGTGCGCACCGGCCTGTTCGACCGCCTCAACCTGCGTTTCATGGCCGTGCGCAACGGCGTCTTCCTGCTGACGGCGGTGCTGTCGATTGCAGTTGCCGGGCTGCTCTATGTCGGCAAGCTCAGGCTCGGTATCGATTTCACGGGCGGTGCAGCCTTGGAGCTCCAGGCGAAGACCGGCAATGCCGATCTCTTCGAGATCGCAGCGCGTCTCACCGACACGGGCGTCGATGTCCAAAGCGTCGATGCGACAGGCGATCCGCGCCGTGCGCTCGTGCGCCTCACCGCCCAGGGCGAAGGCGAGAATGCCGAACAGACCTCTGTGCTCATCGCCCGCGGTGAACTGGAGGACGACTACAATTTCCGCCGCGTCGAGGTGGTCGGCCCGGCCATATCGGGCGAGTTGATCGATACGGCGACGCTCGGCTTCGTTGCCGGCCTGCTGGCGCTCGTTGCCTATATCTGGGTCCGCTTCGAATGGCATTTCGCCATCGGCGCCATCATCTCGCTGGCGCATGACGTGTTCTTCACGCTCGGCTTCCTGGCACTCGCCAAGATCGAGTTCAACATCACCGCCGTCGCGGCCCTGCTGACGGTCGCAGGCTACTCGCTCAACGATACGATGGTGGTCTATGACCGAATCCGCGAAAACCTGCGCCATTTCAAGCAGATGCCGCTGCCGATCCTGATAGACGATGCCATCAACCGAACGCTGTCGCGCACCGTTCTGACCTCGGCGACGACGCTGATCGCGCTTGCGGCACTGGCGCTTCTCGGCGGCGAGGCGATCCGCACCTTCGCGCTGACGCTGCTCTTCGGGGTGGCGATCGGCACCATATCCTCTATCTACATTGCCGGGCCGATCCTCATTCTGTTCCGCCTGCGGCCGGAGCGCTACCGCCCCGGCAAGGGCGGGGCGCGGACGGTCCCGGAGACGGGAGCCAATGGCTAAGGGCATCGAAATCCGGGAGGCGCATTTCCCCGGGCGGGCGCCGATCGACGCATATGGCAATGGCGGTTTCCGCTTCGCCGACATGTCGCATCGTGGCTCCATCCTGTGCCTGCCCTCGGGCATCCATGGCTGGGACAAGACGGAAGACACGCCGCTGACGCTCGACGATATCACGCGCGTGCTGGATGAGGCCGGCGAGATCGAGGTGCTGCTCGTCGGCACCGGCAAGGAGATCCGTCCGCTGCCGGCCGAGATCAAGACCGCGCTGCGAGAACGCCATATCCGCTCCGACCCCATGAGTACGGGTGCGGCGGTGCGCACCTTCAATGTCATGCTGGCCGAAAGCCGTGCGGTCGCCGCCGCCCTGATCGCCGTGTGACGCGAAAGACCTGACGTGACCGATACCAAGGACAATTATGCGCACTGCCTGGCAGTGCTCCGCGACACCGATCGCGACCGCTATCTCGCATGCCTGCTGGCGCCGGCGGAGAAGCGCGGCCCGCTTGCCGCGCTCTATGCGTTCAACGCCGAGATCGCCCGCGTGCGCGATCTCGTGCGCGAGGCGCTGCCCGGCGAAATCCGCCTGCAATGGTGGCGTGACCTGCTCGAAGGCGAGGCGGACGGCGACGCCATGGCCAACCCGCTAGCCGCGGGCCTCATGACCTGCGTGAAGGAGTACCGCCTGCCGGTCGCCGTGCTGACGGATATGATCGAGGCGCGCATCTTCGATGTCTACAACGACCCGATGGAAAGCCGTGCGGCGCTTGAGGGCTATGCCGGCGAGACGGCCTCCGCGCTGATCCAGCTCGCCAGCCTTATTCTCGATCCCGCAAACGCCCCGAAATCCGCGGAAGCCGCCGGTCATGCCGGTGTGGCACAGACCGTCGCGGGCGCATTGCTTCTCCTGCCGATCCACCGTCGCCGAGGCCAGGTCTATCTGCCGGCCGACCTCATGGCGGCAACGGGCCTGACGCCGGAAGCACTGCTTGCCGGAAACGACCCGGCCGCAGCAGCCCGCGCCGTCGAAGCCTTCGTCGGGCTCGGCCGCGAGCATCTTGCCAAGGCAGGCGCCGCCAATGGCGTGTCCATCGCGAATCGTGCCGCCTTTTTGCCAGTCGCGCTCGTTGCGCCTATATTGAGGGCAGCGGAGAAAGCGGGCGCCAGCGCGCTTGACGGCGCGCTTCAACCCGCCCAGTGGCGGCGGCAATGGTGGATGTGGCGTGCTCTGCGGCGTGGCCCGTTCTGAAAACCTGACAAGACGCAAAACTGGCGCAAGCCTTGTCCGCTACAGCGGCTGAACGTGTTTTGCGGGAGGAGAGTCGATGTTCTGGACCATCATCATCGCCGGTCTGTTCGTGGCCGGCCTGATCTTCCGCCATAAATTTCGCAGTGACGACCGTCAGGAAGAGGCGGGCGAGGATGCCGGTCTCGCCATCGTGGAGTTCGGCCGGGCCTTCCCGGAGGAGGCCATCCGCGCCGTCGTGACCACCAGGGATCGCCGCACGGTCTTTCTTCGCCTGCACGACGGCAAGGCGGGCTGCATGCAGGCCCACGGCCACCACTATGCCTGCCATCTGATCGAGCCGGGTACCGTGCGCGTCAACAGCGCCGGCCCGCGACGCCTGACCGTGGAATATGCCAATGCCGCCTTCGAAGGCGGCACCTATGAATTCCGCGACGAGAAGGAGGCAGCCGAAGTCTCCCTCTGGCTGCTCGGCAGCTTCATGCCGGGCGCTGCAAACCTCAACGCCCAGCCGGCCGGTTAGCGAGCGATAGTACCATCACCAATAGGCAGCATCGTCCAAGGCGCCTCAGCCGGCCGAACGTCCTTAAACGTGGACACGATTATTTCCAGGACCGATTCGTCTGATGTGATAATTTCGTAGAACGAGCTGTCGATCGCGCGTACCGTGAGCCATGGTGTGTGAAGGGCGTCTGGCAGGGCAGCGGTAAACTCTCCCCAGATCACCTGCGCTGTGCGTTGCGCAAGCTCAGATAGTTCACGGCCGGAGAGAGGCAGCCCTTTGTTCGCCACCGCATCGAGCGCCTTGCCCCCCAACTCCTGTCGCGTCAAACCATTCCTGCTCGGTATGCACGGCTCTGACAGCCGCCACCATCCAGCGCGCTTCAGTGGATCGCGGGCGGAGAAGATTCAGCACGCGATATAAATCAACGGAAAGAATACCATCTTTTAGATCGTGGATTCTGAGTACGCTCATAGCTCAAAAATCCTGCACCAGATGTCCAAAACCCTTCAGCGCCCGAGCCAGCGGGCGCAATCCTCCAGCGCGCGGGCGGCGGTTGCCTGCTTCTTGGCGACCGCCTTGTCCTTGCCGCGAAACCGCTTCAGCCCTTCGGGACGGACGACTGCGCCCGGCTCCAGCGGCGGGAAGAGGCCGAAATTGACGTTCATCGGCTGGAAGGAGCGCTTGCCCGGCTCGTCGTCGGAGACGATGTGGCCGCCGGTGATGTGGTTCAGCAATGCGCCGAAAGCCGTGGTTTCCGGCGGAAGAACGGGTGCCTGCCCGAGCCGTTCGGCCGCAGCGAAACGGCCGGCGAGCAGGCCGATGCTGGCGCTTTCCACATAGCCTTCGCAGCCGGTGATCTGGCCGGCGAATCGGAGGCCCGGACGACCCTTCAGCGTCAGCGAGCGGTCGAGCAGCGTCGGCGAATTGATATAGGTGTTGCGGTGCAGGCCGCCGAGGCGGGCGAATTCCGCATTCTCCAGGCCGGGAATCAGCCGGAAGATTTCCGCCTGCGCGCCATATTTCAGCTTCGTCTGGAAACCGACCATATTGTAGAGCGTGCCGAGTGCGTTGTCCTGGCGCAGCTGCACGACGGCGTAGGCTTTGACGGTCGGGTTATGCGCGTTGGTCAGGCCCATCGGCTTCATCGGGCCGTGGCGCAGCGTCTCGCGGCCGCGCTCGGCCATCACCTCGATCGGCAGGCAGCCGTCGAAATAGGGCGTGCCTTCCCATTCCTTGAAGCCCGTCGTATCGCCGGCGATCAGCGCGTCGACGAAGGCGTTGTACTGCGCCTCATCCATCGGGCAGTTGATGTAGTCCTTGCCCGTGCCGCCGGGACCGACTTTGTCATAGCGTGACTGGAACCAGCAGACATCCATATCGATGCTGGCGGTGTGCACGATGGGGGCGATCGCATCGAAGAAGGCCAGCGAATCGGCGCCGGTGCGTGCCTGGATGGCGGCGGCAAGCGAGGGCGCGGTGAGCGGGCCGGTGGCGATGATTGCCTGATCCCACTCTTCCGGCGGAAGACCGGTCACTTCCTCACGGGTGATGGCGATCAGCGGATGGCTGTCGAGCGCGGCGGTGACGGCCGCGGAAAACCCGTCGCGATCGACGGCGAGTGCGCCGCCGGCCGGCACCTGGTTGGCATCGGCCGAGCGCATGATGAGCGAGCCGGCAAGCCGCATCTCGGCATGCAGAACGCCGACGGCATTCGAGGTTGCATCATCGGAGCGGAAGGAATTGGAGCAGACGAGCTCGGCGAGGCTGTCCGTCTTGTGCGCATCCGTACCGCGCACGCCGCGCATTTCATGCAGGATGACGGGAACGCCGGTTTCGGCGATCTGCCAGGCGGCTTCCGAGCCGGCGAGGCCGCCGCCGATGACATGGATGGGAGTGTGGAAAGAGGTCTTGGTCATGGGCGGTTGGTTATCACGGGCAACGGCGCATTTCCAAGGAAAAGCTGGATGTGCGGGGCGTCATGCCCCCGGAATCAAAAACGGCACCGGATGGTGCCGTTTGATCGTCCCTCGCGCTGGCCGTTTCCGGCCGCAGCGGCGGAAACCGGCTATGTCTTAGCGGAAGGAACGGGCTGCGATGTCGCGGATGTCGTAACGGGTCAGGCCGATGTCCGACAGCGTGTGGTTCGACAGGTTGCCGAGTTCGTTCATCGTGCGGCGGTAGGACATCCAGTTCTTGGCAATACGGATCGGGTTCATGGTCTCTTCCTCGAAGTGTTGGCCGGGAGGTCTCTCACCGGTTTGTGACGCCTATATACGCGACACCCTTGTTAATGTGCAGTGCAAAGAAAATGCAGCTGCTATGCATTTGTGCAATAAGACGATGACGGATGAGGCAGATGCCTGCACTGCATGCGAAATAGCCGGAAAATGCTGCTATTCCAGGCATGTGGCCGGAGTAGTCACGCGCGGCTGTCATCCCGCGCAATGTCGCAGTTGAGGAATTGCGACATTGTGCGCCGCAAAAAGACGCGCAACCGAAAACGCCCTCCGGTGGGAGCCGGAGGGCGTTCAAATTGCGACCCATGAAGGGTGTGTTCGGCTTAGATCGAAGCCTTGCGAGCGATGTACGGGATATCGCTGCGGCCGATGCCGAGGTCGCGAAGTTCACGGTCGGTCATACGGCCGAGTTCGCTGACGGTCTGACGGTATTTGCGCCAGTTGTTAAAAGAGCGTGCCAGGTTCATGTCATTTACCCCTTTCGTGGGCTTGCGTACTGGGCGGCCGCTCGTCTTTGGCGCCGCCCTGATCTGATGGATTGAAGTATACGCTGCGCTGCGAAAAAGGACAGCGCAATTGCTGTATGGCACCCATGCGTTTTGTGCATGTCAAGCGGAAATCTAGGCGAAATTCTGGCCAAAATCCGGGCTCGGCGTCACGAAGGTAAACGAGACATGTGGGATTGGTTGGTTGCAGCGCAAAAAAGCAACGCCCGCCGGGGAGGAGATTCGGCGGGCGTTGCTGATATCGATTGGCAGCTTGGGAGGAGGAGGGGCTGCCAACCCTTGTCGGGGACGTAGGGAGGAGGAGAACGTCGCCCGACCGATGAAAAGGATATAGCCTGCCCGGACGGCGGGCAAAAGCGCGCGATTGGAATGTCACCCATGCATGAGCCGCATGCGTCGACCCGCCGGTGCTGAATGCATTACGAGCACCCGCAGGGCGACGAGGGATTTAGATTCTGGGTATGGTTGGCCAAGTGTCAGGCAAAACAATAACGCCCGCCGGGGGAGGAGGTCCGGCGGGCGTCATTAAGAGTGACTGGCAACTGGGAGGAGGAGTGTTGCCAATCGTATCGGAGGAGCGCTGGGAGGAGGAGTGCGCTACTCCGAATTCCTGTTCGATACCGTTTCCGGCATCGGGTCTTTCGGCATCATGCCGGGCGTTCGACCATTCCACCCTCCGGTCTGCCTGTCGCCTCAGCGGCGCCTTGGTTTCCGGTCCGAACCATCTCTGATCGATGACTGCACTCTAACCCGATCCCTCGATTTTGTGCAGTGCAATATGGGAATGGATGATATGCGTCCGCTGCATGCCCGAAATCGAAACGCCATCGGCGTCTTGCTGCTAAATCTGCCAGGGATTTCTTTATTTCCCGTTAATCATGGCGCCTGTGGCGCCGCCTTTAGCCCCTATGGGCGAATTGTCGCTGCGATTGCGAATTTCTGGCGGCGCTATACCGTTTCTGCTGACAGGGTGCGCGCGCGAGTCGCGCGCGTTTTTGAAGAGAGGCGGGGACGGATGTATCGGGGCAGGTTGGAACGCGATCTCAAACTGTGGACGCAACAGGGCTTGCTCGAAGCGCCCACCGCCGATCGCCTCCTGAAGGAATATGATTCCCGCGAAAGCTCGTTCAGCCTCGGCCGCGTGCTCATGATGATTGCGGCTCTTCTGATGTCGGCCGCCGTGCTGCTGCTGGTCGCCGCCAATTGGGAGGCGATCCCGCGCCTCGTGCGCGTTGTCGGCATCGTCGCGCTGATCTGGGGCGCCTATCTGGCGGGCGGTATGCTCATCCAGCGTGGCGCACCGCGGCTTGCGGCGGCCTTCCTTGCGGCCGGCACGCTGGCATTCGGCGGCGCCATCGCGTTGGTCGGGCAGATGTACCATCTCTCCGGCGACGCGGTTCAGGCGATGCTCGTCTGGTTCGCCGGCGCCGTGATCGCGGCCGCGCTCTTCCGCTCCGGCGCGGTGACGGCCATTGCGGGTTTCCTTGCCTTCGTCGTCGCCTGGACGGATTGGAGCGAGGCCTATCATGCCAGCGATACGCTGCTCCTGTGGCTGATGCCGCTGATGGCCGTCATCATCATCCTGCTGGTGCGCTACACCGATGCCGGGCGCGTGCGCCATATCGCCTATCTGCTGCTCGTCGCCTGGCTTGCCTTCATCTATGGCGAACACGATACCCCAACCACGGCGATATCAATCGCATCGCTCGGCGCGCTGGCCTATCTGCTGGCCGCCGTGCCGCAATCGCCGCTCCATGCGCTGGCCCGCAGCGCAGGCGCTGCCCCTGCCTTCTATTCCTATCTTGTGCTGTTGCTGGGCCTGCTTGTGCTTCACTTCGAATACGACGCCGTAGGGGATCGCTTGATGCTCGGCATCATCACGCTCGTCGCGGCCATCGGCGGCATCGTGTTGTCGGGCAAGGAGAACGGCGCGGTGCGCTATCTCGGCTACGCGACCTTCGCGGCCGAAACGCTTTATCTCGCCTCCGAGACCATCGGCTCGATCATCGGCACATCCGGCTTCTTCCTGATCTCGGGTCTGGTTGTCGCGCTGATCGCCTGGGGCGTGATCGTCGTCGAACGCCGTTTTTCCAAGGCTGAAACCAAGGCGGAGGCCTGAGCATGTCGACATTCTCTTCTTTCCGCATTCCGCCGGTTGCGGCCGCCATCATCGCGGCAGCGCTCCAGACGGCCGTCTTGGGCTACATGGTCGAAGGCCGCGCCTCGATCCTGCGCAATGGCGCGGATATCAGGCTGAAGACGCTCCCGGTCGATCCGCGCGACCTGCTGAGCGGCGACTATGTCATCCTGTCCTACCCGATCTCGACGATCCCGAAGGACATCGTGACCGGTGAGGTGCCGAAGGTGAACGGCCGCGAGCGGCTTGTCGTGCGCCTGAAGCCCGGCGCGGACGGGCTGTGGACGGCGACCGAGGCGAGTTTTGGCACGCTCGCACCGGAGGAGGGCAGCGTTCTCCTGCGCACGCAGCCCTTCGATTATTACGCCGTCACCGACGGCGTGCTGCCGGACAGCCTCTTCGTCAGCTATGGCCTTGAGCGCTATTATGTGCCGGAGGGCGAGGGCAAGGTATTGGAAGACGCCCGCAACCAGGAAGAGCTCGAAGTGGAGGCGCGCGTGGCGAAAGACGGCACGCCGCAGATCGCTCGGCTGATCCTGCGCGGCGAGCCGGTCTACGACGAGCCGCTTTATTGAGCGTAACTGCCGGGAGAACGGTCATTTGCCTGTCATTTTTCCTTTGATCCGCCGGAAACGGGTGATATAGAGACGCCGCGCTCGGAAGGCGTCATGAGAGCGGCCCCGGGGAAGAGACCCGGTCGCCCGTGGCAACGAGGTTTCTGAGAGCGGGTATGGTGAAATTGGTAGACACGCCAGATTTAGGTTCTGGTGCCGCAAGGCGTGGGAGTTCAAGTCTCTCTACCCGCACCAGAGCCACAAAACGCGAAAACAACGGGTTTTCGCGCGGCGTGGAGCATTTCAGCGCGCCATTTTGCTTGCCAAAAGGCCACCGAATTCAGTAAAGCCACTGCCGGCAAATGGACCGGCGGGGTGCTCGCCATAACCGGAACCGCGGTTTGAGCACCGCCAACTCGAAATAAAGGTTTGAACATGCAGGTTATCGAAACGCTCGCTGAAGGGCTGAAGCGCGAAATCAAGGTCGTCATCCCGGCCAAGGACATGGAAGCTCAGATGAACGAGCGTCTTGAGGACGTGAAGGGCCGTGTCCGCATCAACGGCTTCCGTCCGGGCAAGGTGCCCTTCGCCCATCTCAAGAAGATGTACGGCAAGTCCGTCATGGCCGAACTCGTCAACGAGATCGTCCGCGACCGCCCGACCGCGATCCTGTCCGAGCGCGGCGAAAAGTCGGCCACGCAGCCAGAAGTCGCGATGACCGAAGACCAGGCCGAAGCGGAAAAGATCCTGAACGGTCAGGCCGATTTCGAATTCACGCTGTCCTACGAAGTCATCCCGGCAATCGACCTCAAGGACAATTCCGGCATCGCCGTCACCCGTGAAGTCGTCGATATCGACGCCAAGGAAGTCGACGAGCAGATCCTCAAGATCGCCGAAAGCGCCCGCTCCTACGAAACCAAGAAGGGCAAGGCCGAAAACGGCGACCGCGTCACCATCGACTACCTCGGCAAGGTCGACGGCGAAGCCTTCGACGGCGGCAAGGACGAAGACGCAGAACTCGTACTCGGCTCCAACCGCTTCATTCCGGGCTTCGAAGAGCAGCTCGTCGGCCTGAAGGCTGGCGACGAGAAGGTCATCACCGTCACCTTCCCGGCTGAATACCCGGCCGCAAACCTCGCCGGCAAGGAAGCCACCTTCGACATCAAGGTCAAGGAAGTTTCTGCTCCCGCCGACGTCGAGATCAACGACGAGCTGGCCAGCAAGCTCGGCCTCGAATCGGCCGACAAGCTGCGCGAGATCGTCCGCGGCCAGATCGAAAGCCAGTACGGCTCGGTCACCCGCCAGAAGGTCAAGCGTCAGATCCTCGACCAGCTCGACGAAATGTACAAGTTCGAAACCCCGGAGCGCCTGGTCGAAGCCGAGTTCGAAAACATCTGGCGCCAGATCAACACCGATCTCGCCCAGTCCGGCAAGACTTTCGCTGACGAAGACACGACCGAAGAAGCTGCTCGCGAAGAATACCGCAAGCTTGCCGAACGCCGCGTCCGTCTCGGCCTCGTTCTCTCGGAAATCGGCGAAAAGGCCGGCGTCCAGGTCACCGACGAGGAAATGCAGCAGTCGCTCTACCAGCAGCTGCGCCAGTTCCCGGGCCAGGAAAAGCAGATCCTCGAATACTTCCAGAAGACCCCGGGTGCCGCCGCTTCGCTGCGCGCACCGATCTTCGAAGAAAAGGTCGTCGATCACCTGCTCGGTGAAATCAAGGTAACGGACAAGACCGTTTCCAAGGAAGACCTGCTCGCCGACGACGAAGACGGCGACGACAAGGGCTCCAAGAAGGCTGCGCCGAAGAAGAAGGCTGCCGCCAAGGCCGAAGCTCAGGAAGGCGAAGACGCCGCTCCGAAGAAGAAGGCCCCGGCCAAGAAGAAGGCCGCTGAAGGCGACGCCGAATAATCGGTTCGATACGATCGCATCTGGAAAGGCCGCCCATCGGGCGGCCTTTTTCGTTCCACGACAGAGGCTGTGGATGCCTTGCCGCCATTCCGCTCGCGGCCTGTCGCCTGCGCACCAATATCCACGCAACGGCTTTGCCGCCCGTGGGGTTTCAAAGAGCATTCCGGACGGGGCGCTGGAAGCTGCCTCGTGGAATGGTATGTAGGTGGCACCTTTCAGCGCCCCGTTCAGCGGTTTTTGCCCGCGACTCCGATCCCTCTGCAAAAGCCGGGATGGCTGATGTCGTTCGCCGGTTTCCGGGCGGGAACAGCGCCGTTTTGACATCGAAACCGCACGCTCTGGCGATCCCGACGGAAGACTTTCGCCTTCCGGCCTGTTCCTGCCCGGCGGACGATGCCGACGCATCCGCCAGTCCCGGCCCCCTTGCGTGCCGCACAGGCACATCCGGCGCGCCATTTGGGGCATGAAACGACGGGATCGGTCCGACACCCCGCCGCTTCCCCCATGTCGCCGGAGGGAGACCATTTTCCGCAGGCCCGGTGCGTAGGGTTCTGCGTCTTCGCCCCACACGCCGCGCCGATCCCGCCTCGCTGCCACGCCTGGCAGTGTATCCGCGGCGGGATGGGAGGATTGTAGACACAGGTTTGGCGGGCGGGGAAAATACGGGGATGATGACGCGGCGCGAGGACGGGCAAGCGACGCCGCGGCCTATCGTCCTTTGAATGCGGTCTGCGTTGCCGTGGCGGTGATCAGGCCAAAGAAGCCTTCGCCACGGGACTGCTCGTACGCTCGGGCAAAAGCCTCGTCGTCGAGGTCAAAAGCCGAATCGTAGGCGGGCACGCTGGCTGCCGCCGCGGTTAACAGCGTGGCGGCGCGAGCGGTGGAGAAGGGGGGGAGCCATTCGCCGGATTCCGTTCGCATCCGTGTCGCGCCGAGCGCCGAGACAAGGCGTCTCTGGTCCCACACCAGGCCGGCGAGGCGCTTCGATTTCCCCGCAAGGCCTTCCCGTGCGCCCGGGGCCGGCAGGATGCCGTCGGTCATGGCGAGAATCGATATGCTGCCTTCGGTCCGGCCGGTCTGCGCCTCCGCGACCGGCAGCAATGTGGCGAGGCGTTGGAGATCGGCGCCGGTGCGGCAGCCGGCGAGCGCGATCATGGCGGCGCCGGCCGTGAGGGCCTTTTGCAGCGTCGCGATATCCGAGTCGGTCTTGACCACGACGATGGCACCGTCGATGTCCGTTTCGCTGATCTGCGCGGCGGGGACCAGCACGCCGCGCCGGTTGGCGGGGATCGGCTGATCGGGAGTGAGGGCGAGCAGGGCGCGGGGCAGCGGAGTCATGGCTTTTCATAGGGCTTTGTGGCCGCCTCTGGCAATGACCGCTCGGTTAATGGATATGGTGAACCAATCTTAAACACTTTGGCGTTAGCGTGTTTTCAGTAGCTTAGTGCAGGCGTTTGGGGCGTCCTTTGATCGTTCATGCTTTTCTTCGTTGGGTCGAGACCGCGCGGGCAGCCGACAGGGCGAAGGCTGCCAGTGTGTTGGCGAAGGCTTACGCAAAGGCGCGCATCGCGCCGGACGATCGCCGCGCCGCCGAAATGGCGATGATGTTCCTGCTCGACGACCCGGCGCCGAAGGTTCGGCTGGCTTTGGCCGAGGCGCTCGCCGAATGCGAGGACGCGCCGCGCGCCGTTATCCTGCCTCTCGCTGAAGACCAGCCGGAAATCGCCGCCCGGATCATCCTGTGTTCGTCATTGCTGACGGACGCCGATCTCGTCGATCTCGCCGCCAAGGGCAGCGATGCGACGCGCATGCTGATTGCCCATCGCAGCTATGTTTCGCGCGCCGTTTGCGCCGCCATGGCGGAAATCGGCGAAGCGCCCGAGGTGCTGGCCCTTCTAGAAAACGAAGGCGCGGTACTGTCGCGCCGCAGCCTTTGCCGCATCGCCGAGCGTCTCGGCGACGACGCGGAAATCCGCGCGCTGCTGCTCGATCGCGACGACCTGCCCAGCGATGCACGCCAGGCGCTGGTGGAGAAGATCGGCACGGCGCTGGCCGGTTTCGGGCTCATCCAGGCAGCGATCGGCGAAAACCGTGTGGAGCGCATCACGCGCGAGGCCTGCGACGTGGCGACGATCGGCATGGTCGCGAATGTGACGGCGATGGAAATGCCAGGCCTTGTCGAGCATCTGCGCCTCACGGGACGCCTGACGCCGGTTTTCCTGATGCATGCGCTGTGTACCGGCCGCGTGGAATTCTTCGCGGCCGCCATTACCAATCTTTCGGGGCAGGCGGAGCGGCGGGTCCGCTCCATCCTCTCCGATGGCCGCGAGGCGGCCGTGCGCGCGCTTTATGAAACGGCGGGGCTCGGCCGCGACATCAGCGCGCTCTTCACCGAGGCGACCCTGCTCTGGCGGCGTGAGGCGAAGGGCGGGGAGAGCGATTTTTCCGTATCCGAACGGCTGCTGTCGCGGGCCCGCGCCACCGGCAATCCGGCATGCCAGTCCATGCTGGAACTGGTCGAGCGCTTGGCGATCGCCGAACAGCGGCAGACGGCGCGCAGCTATGCGCTCATTGCGTCGCGTGAAGCCGCTTAATCGGCAAAGCGCTTTATGACCCAGCTATAGCCGTCTTCGGCGTAGCGTACGGGCTTGACGACCGCGGCCTTGAGGGAGGCGGCATCCGGAATGGCCTTCTTGACGAAGTTCAGGGTACGGGCCGCGAGACCCTGGCGCGCTTCCGCCGTCTCCGCAGGCACCGGGATTTCGGCCTGCACGGCCGTTTCCGCCGGCTTTGCCTCCGGTTCCGGCTTGGCCACATCGGCGGTCATGCGGTCGTTGTTGCTTTCGCAGACCGCGACGATGACCGGATAGTTCTTGTCCTGATGCCGGTTGATATAGGTCTCGGCCTGGGCGTCGCACAGCGCCACGGTCTGCCAGCTCTTCGGCACCGTATCGATATAGTGGCATTGGGTCGCGCTGTCGTCGCAGCCCATGATCGTCATGACGATGAGCGCAGCTTTCATGGCTGTCCTTTCCGCATTGAACGATGCCGGTTAGAGGCGGGTATTGCTGCGAAAGTAAGGCGCAGGCTCGGCCGAAACCCCGTCAGATGTCGAGGTTGTCGGCGAAGACGGCGCGCTCCTGGATGAAGCGGAAGCGGGCTTCCGGCTTCGTGCCCATCAGGTCGTCGACGGCCGTGCGCGTGCCCTCGAAATCGACGTCGTCGATCATGACGTTGAGGATGGTGCGCTTGGCCGGGTCCATCGTCGTTTCCTTGAGCTGCGCCGGCAGCATCTCGCCAAGGCCTTTGAAGCGGCCGATTTCGACCTTGCCGCGGCCGTTGAATTCGGTGCGCATCAGTTCCTCGCGATGGCCGTCGTCGCGGGCATAGAGCGTCTTGCCGCCCTGGCTGAGGCGGTAGAGCGGCGGTACGGCGAGATAGAGATGGCCGCCGCGGATGAGGTCGGGCATCTCCTGATAGAAGAAGGTGATGAGCAGCGAGGCGATGTGCGCGCCATCGACGTCGGCATCGGTCATGATGATGACGCGCTCGTAGCGAAGGTCCTCCTCGCGGTATTTCGTCCGTGTGCCGCAGCCGAGCGCCTGCACCAGATCGGAGATCAGCTGGTTGGCGCCGAGCTTTTCGCGGCCGGCGCTGGCGACGTTCAGGATTTTGCCACGGAGCGGCAGGATGGCCTGATTGGAGCGGTTGCGCGCCTGCTTGGCCGAGCCGCCGGCCGAATCGCCCTCGACGATGAAGAGTTCGGCACCCGTGGCGGAGTTCTGCGAGCAATCGGCGAGCTTGCCGGGCAGGCGCAGCTTGCGCACCGCCGTCTTGCGGGAGACTTCCTTTTCCTTGCGGCGGCGCATGCGCTCTTCCGCGCGCTCGATCACCCATTCCAGCAGCTTCGCCGCTTCGGCCGGGTTATCGGCGAGGTAGTGGTCGAAGGGATCGCGCAGCGCGTTTTCGACGATGCGCTGCGCCTCGACCGAGGCGAGCTTGTCCTTCGTCTGGCCGACGAATTCCGGCTCGCGGATGAAGACCGAGAGCATGCCGACCGCCGAGATCATCACGTCGTCGGTGGTGATATCCTTGGCGCGCTTGTTCTGCGTGAGTTCGGCATAGGCCTTGAGGCCCTTGGTGAGCGCGATGCGCAGGCCCGCCTCGTGCGTGCCGCCGTCGGCCGTCGGGATGGTGTTGCAATAGGAATGGATCAGCGAATCGCCGCCATACCAGGTGACGGCCCATTCCAGCGAGCCGTGGCCGCCGGACTTCTCGCTCTTGCCGGCGAAGATTTCACGGGTAACGGTGTATTCCTTGCCGAGCGTCGCCTGCAGATAGTCCTTCAGGCCGCCGGGGAAGTGGAAGACGGCCTTTTCCGGCGTTTCAGAACCCTCGGGCAGCAGCGACGGGTCGCAGCTCCAGCGGATTTCGACACCGCCGAACAGATAGGCCTTCGAGCGGGCCATGCGGAAGACGCGGGCCGGGTCGAAACGGGCATGCGCGCCGAAAATCTCCGGGTCGGGGTGGAAGCGAACCTTCGTGCCGCGGCGGTTGTGCACGTCGCCGAGCTCTTCGAGCCCGCCGACCGGCTTGCCGCGCGAAAAGCGCTGGCGGTAAAGCTTCTTGTTGCGCGCGACCTCGACTTCCAGCTCATCGGACAGCGCGTTGACGACGGAGACGCCCACGCCGTGCAGACCGCCCGAGGTCTCGTAGGCCTTGCCGTCGAACTTGCCGCCGGCATGCAGCACCGTGAGGATGACTTCGAGCGTGGATTTGCCCGGCATCTGCGGGTGGTTTTCCACCGGGATGCCGCGGCCGTTGTCGGTGACCGTCAAAAACCCTTCGGCATCGAGATTGACGTCGATGAAATTGGCGTGGCCGGCCACGGCCTCGTCCATCGAGTTGTCGATGACTTCGGCGAAGAGATGGTGCAGCGCCTTCTCGTCCGTGCCGCCGATATACATGCCGGGGCGCATGCGCACCGGCTCGAGGCCTTCAAGAACCCGGATCGCGGACGCGTCGTAGCCGCCGGAACCCTCGCTCAGCGGCGGACGGGTCTCGCGCGCCGGCGCGGGCGCTGCGGCAACGGGCTTTTCAACCGGCTTGGCCGGCTGGCGCTCGGGCTCGGAAGGCATATTGGCGAAGAGGTCGTTGTTGTCGTCTTGCATGGGCTGTTCAGAGTTTGTTCCGTTTGCCAGCTTTTCCCGCCGATCCCCGGGGGATCGGCATCTGGCGCAAAAGGGATGGTCGGCGAATCACTTGCGACTCTGGCAGATTCCGGGACATTCCGCGATGGCAGCAGGGCAACGCCGGACTTCTACCGGACGGCCGTCCTGTCTCGTCTTGCCGCTTCAAGGCGGCGTCCCCGTGTCCGTCGGTCGTCAAGCCGCGCCAACCGCTGGCCAAGGATTGCGTTGCGGGCGGGTGAATGGCAAGTATCGCCAGCCCCAAGGAGCCGCCGTTCATGCGTCAGTCCACAGTTCATTGCCTGAAAAGGCTGGTTTTCGCCACGCTCTTCGCCGGCCTGGCCGCGCAGGATGCGATGGCGGTGACGCTCCAGCCGTGGAAGGACGAGCTGTTCGCCTATGGCACGGTGGTCGAGACGACGGATGACGGGGCGCTCCGGGTCGTCGATTACCAGGAAATGCGCGACATCAACGGGCGCGACCAGGTGCCGGAACGCCGGGTGAAATCGACCTATGTCTCGACGGCGGTGAAGAAGGCGCAGCAGAATGCGACGATTGACACGCCGGCGGGACCGGTCGATGTGACGATGACCGGCAAGGGCGAGGGGGCGGCTTTCGCGGTCATCTTCATCCATGGGCGCGGCGGTGACCGGCGGCTCGGCAGCAACGACTGGAGTTTCGGCGGCAATTTCAACCGGCTGAAGAACCTCGCGGTGCGCGGCGGCGGTGTCTATTATGCACCGAGCGTACCATCCTTCGACGATGCGGGCGCTGCGCGCATTTCAGGCCTAATCCTGCGCGCCAAGGCGCTGTCGCCGGATGCGCCGGTCATCCTCGCCTGTGCCTCGATGGGCAGCTTCATCTGCGCCCGCGTCGTGCGCGATCCCGCTGCGGTCAAAAGCCTGTCCGGCATGGTGCTGATGGGCGGGGCGGCGGATGGCGACTATGCCAAGACGCCGGCCTTCAAGGCGAAGCTGCCGGTCTTCTTCACCCATGGCGACAGCGACAGCGTCTATGCGGCAAACGACCAGATCGCGGTGTTCCGCAAATTGCGCAAGGCGGGTATTCCGACCCGCTTCGTGCTGTTCCAGACCGGCGGCCACGGCACGCCGGTGCGCATGACCGACTGGCGCGAAACGCTGAACTGGCTGTTGTCTCAATAAGGTTTCACGAGCGTAGAAGCACCTTCGTCGAATCGAGCGCGGCGGCGATCTGCTGATAATGGCTGGCGCGTTTCTCCGAGTTTTCGGCCGCGCGCAATAATTGCGTCGATGCTTCCTCGATCACCTGCCGTGCCTGCTCCATCGCCTTACTGAGCTTTTCCCGTTTGACCGCGGCATAGGTCTTCGTCTGCTTGAGGCGGGGATTGGCCCGCGAGCGCTGGCGCGGCGCCTTCGCGTCCGTGATGCCGGCCTGGATGCGGCCCAGTTTACTGGATGCGCGGCTGATGATCTGGCGCGCTTCCGCATAGGCCGGGCCGGCTGGAATGCGCTGGGCGATATCGGCTAAGCGCTGGCGCAGACAGTCGATGCGGTAGACGGGATCATAGCCGGCGCATTCCGCGCGTGCGCCGTTGATGTTCCTGACGATAGAGGATGTGAGATAGTCCGTTGGCACGGCAACGGCGGTCGACGTTGCGTCGCTGCTGGTTTGGGAGGCCGTCGAGCCACGGCCGGGACTCGTCTGTCCCTGGACATCGGGGATGGCCGTGAGGGTGAGTGCGCCCGCCAGCAGCGCGGCGTGGATCGAACGCAGATAAGCCGATTTGATCATGCCTTCCTCCTCTTGTTATTCCGGATCGCCGAAGGCCATGCGCATGCTGCGCTGGGTGCCCACGCCGATATCGCCGTCGATCGTGCCTTTGTAGAATTTGTTGCGGCTGAGTTCGGCTTGCAGCGCCTCGCGCGTTTCCTGCTTGAACATGGTCGGACGGGTCGAGAGCTGCTGGAGAACATCATCCACGCCGGAGCGCAGCGCCTGATAGAGATATCTGGCGGCGTCCTCCGGCGTCTTGCCGGGCACCAGCCCGTCGTCGATCAGCGCCGCGACGTTGAACATGGCCTGCGGGTGGCGCAGGTCCGCGGCGCGGATGAAGAGTTCGACCGCCTTCTGCGGATTGCGCGGCAAGCCCTCCGCGCCCTGATAATAGAGGAAGCCGAGATCGTTGATCGCGTCGGCGAAACCGAGATCGGCGGCCTGCCGGTAGAGTTCGATCGCTTCCGGCACGTTCTGCGCCGTGCCGATACCCTTTTCGTAGAGCTTGCCGAGTTCGAACATGGCTTCGGCATCGCCGGCATCCGCGGCCTTGCGGAAGAATTCGAAGGCTTTTTCGGGTTGGAATTTTTTCGTATCCGGCGTCAGCGCCATGTAGCCGAGGCCGAGCATGGCGCGCGTGTTGCCTTCACCTGCCAGCGCGGCAAGCTGCACCTCCTGGTCGGGCTTCAGCGTCTGCCATTGCGAAGCCTTGTCGCCGCTGTCGGCAACGGCGGCATCCTCGCCGGCGAGGAAATAGGGGGTGCCCGACAGGGAGCCGTAGAAATGCGGCTGCTGGCGATTGGCGGTGAGCGACATGACGCGATCACGCACCTGACGGAAGACGAGGCCGATCTCGACATTTGGCCTCGGCAGGTTTTCGAGGATCGCGGTGGCGAAGGGGCTGTGTTCGCCGTCGCCATCCAGCGCGACCTTGCCGCCTTCTGCCGCGTAGATCACCAGCATGCCCCGCGACGGGTCCGGCGCCGCGAGCCCGTCGCCGCCGAGCGTCGCGCCATTGGCCGCCACCATGCCGGCCAATCTCGGGAAAGGATTGTTGCGGCAGGAATCGAGAATGACCACGCGCAGTTTTCGTGCCCGTTCCACACTGCGCAGCACCGACGACAGGCTGACGGCTTGATCGGGGATTTTCGCGGGGTCGTCGACCTTGATATCGATGGGCACGAGATAGTTTTCCCCCGCCGCCTCCACGCCATGGCCTGCATAATAGACAAGCGCGATATCGGCGGTCTCGACCTTGCGCGAAAAGGCCGTGACCGTTTCCTGCATCTGGACGAGCGGGACATCGACGGCGAGATCCACCGTAAAACCGAGGCGTTGCAGCATATCGGCCACGGCGCGGGCGTCGGAGGCAGTGTTCTTCAGCGGCGGGATCGAGCTATAGGCCGACATGCCGATGACCAGCGCCATGCGCTTGAAGGAGGCGGCGGGTACCGTCAGCGTATCGCCAGCCGTGATCTTTTCCACCCCGGTCTTGATGGGCATCAGACCGCGTGTCTGACCGCCGGCATTGGCCGAATCCTGTGCGCCGGCGCTGCCGGCCGAAAGCAGCACCGCCAGGAAGAGGAGGATGACCAGTCTCGAGGGAAGCATGTGCCCCTTTCGCCTTCCTCATGCGCCGATCGCGATATGAGCAGGAACGGATCATATTCTATGCATATTCGAATTCGCTTGGCCATGGGACGGCTTTTCTTGGAGGCTTCGATTTGCTACGCCGCAAGCCGACGGAATTTTAGGAATAGGGAGGCCTCATGACACCGGACGTAACCCCGCTTGTTGCCGGAAACTGGAAGATGAACGGCACGCGCGCATCGCTCGACCAGATCAAGGCGATGGCCGAAGGCGTGATGGGACCGCTTTCCGAAAAGGTCGAAACGCTGATCTGCCCGCCGGCGACGCTGCTTTATGTGGCCACCGCGCTCTCTACCGACAGCCCGTTGCAGATCGGTGCGCAGGATTGCCATGAAAAGGCTTCCGGCGCCCATACCGGCGATATCTCGGCCGAAATGATCGCCGACTGCTTCGGCACCCATGTCATCGTCGGCCATTCCGAGCGCCGCACTGACCACAAGGAAAGCGATGCGCTGGTGCGCGCCAAGGCGGAAATCGCCTATGCGAACGACCTCGTCGCGATCGTCTGCATCGGCGAGACCGGCGATGAGCGCAAGGCCGGCAAGACGCTGGACGTCTTGAAGACGCAGCTCGACGGCTCCGTGCCGGATGGTGCGACGGCGGAAAACACGGTCATTGCCTATGAACCCGTCTGGGCGATCGGCACGGGCCTAACACCAACGGCTGCCGATGTGGAGGAGGCGCATGCCTTCATGCGCGCCGAACTCAAGAGCCGGTTCGCGGGCGAGGGCGCCCGGATGCGCATCCTCTATGGCGGCTCGGTCAAGCCCGGCAACGCCAAGGAATTGATGGGCATCGCCAATGTCGACGGCGCGCTGATCGGCGGCGCGAGCTTGAAATCCGACGACTTCCTTGCCATCTACCGCGCATATGAAGCGCTGACGGCCTGACACCCGCTTTGATCATTCGCCTGCCCGAGCAAAAGGGCGGGCGGATTGGCGGGAAGGGCTTGGAATGGCGCACGGCTTGGTATATTGAGCCGCAAACCTGAATTTTGGGCCGTCTGGCCGGGATCCTTAAACATGCAGACCATCTTGCTCGTCATCTATCTCATGGTCGTCGTCGCGCTGATCGGCGTCGTGCTGATCCAGCGCTCGGAAGGCGGCGGCCTCGGCATCGGCGGCGGCTCCGGCTTCATGTCGGCACGCGGCACGGCCAATGCCCTGACGCGCACCACGGCGATCCTCGCCACGCTGTTCTTCGTGCTGGCGCTCGGCATGGGCATCATCGCCCGCTGGGAATCGCAGCCGACCGATATTCTCGACCGTATTCCCGGCACGACGGGTACGGGCGGGGTTCTCGATTCCCTCGGCGGCCAGAAGCCGGCCGAAGGCACCCAGCAGAACCAGGGCACTGAGAACAACACGAACACCACCAACCAGACGCCCGCGACGACCGGCACCGACGCCGTTCCGACCGAAGGCGGCGCGGCAACCGGCACCGGCAACACCACGACGACGACGGGCACCGGCACGACCGGTGGCGCGACGACGGGCACGGGCGGCAACGCCGGCGTCCCGAGCGGCCAGTAAGCCGCAAAAGAAAAAACAAACCGGCCGGTTGCGTCACACCAACCGGCCTTCTTCTGTGTAAAACGCCGATTGCGACTTCCGAAATCACAAGCAAGGTGATTTTTCGGTGGCGGAATCGATTTTGAAAAGGTATCCGGTGACTCCCATGGCGCGATATGTATTCATCACAGGCGGCGTGGTTTCTTCCCTCGGAAAAGGCATCGCAGCCGCTGCACTCGGAGCTCTCCTTCAGGCCCGCGGTTACCGCGTTCGCCTCCGGAAGCTGGACCCCTATCTCAACGTCGATCCGGGCACCATGAGCCCGACGCAGCACGGCGAAGTGTTCGTCACCGACGACGGCGCGGAAACCGACCTCGACCTTGGCCACTACGAGCGCTTCACCGGCCGCTCGGCCACAAAGACCGACAACATCACCACCGGCCGCATCTACAAGAACATCATCGACAAGGAACGCCGCGGCGACTATCTCGGCGCGACCGTGCAGGTCATCCCGCACGTCACCAACGAGATCAAGAACTTCGTCACCGAAGGCAATGACGACTACGATTTCGTCATCTGCGAGATCGGCGGCACGGTGGGCGATATCGAGGCGATGCCGTTCATGGAGGCGATCCGCCAGCTCGGCAACGATCTGCCGCGCGGCACAGCCGTCTATGTCCACCTGACGCTGATGCCCTACATCCCGGCCGCCGGCGAACTGAAGACCAAGCCGACGCAGCACTCCGTCAAGGAATTGCAGGCCATGGGTATTCACCCGGATATCCTGCTGGTGCGCGCCGACCGCGAGATCCCGGAGGCCGAGCGCAAAAAGCTGTCTCTGTTCTGCAACGTGCGCGCGACGGCCGTGATCCAGGCGCTTGACGTCTCCTCGATCTACGACGTGCCGCTCGCCTACCACAAGGAAGGTCTCGACGACGAGGTGTTGGCCGCCTTCGGCATCGAGCCGGCGCCCAAGCCGCGTCTCGACGCCTGGCAAAAGGTGTCCGATCGCATCAAGACGCCCGAGGGTGAAGTGACGATCGCCATCGTCGGCAAATATACCGGCCTCAAGGACGCCTACAAGTCGCTGATCGAGGCGCTGTATCACGGCGGCATCGCCAATCACGTCAAGGTCAAGCTCGAATGGATCGAGTCGGAAGTCTTCGAGAAGGAAGACCCGGCGCCGTATCTGGAGAAGGTGCACGGCATTCTGGTGCCGGGCGGCTTCGGCGAGCGTGGTTCGGAAGGCAAGATCAACGCGGCGCGCTTTGCCCGCGAGCGCAAGGTGCCGTATTTCGGCATCTGCTTCGGCATGCAGATGGCGGTCGTGGAAGCGGCCCGCAATCTCGCCGGCATCGAGAAGGCGTCGTCCACCGAATTCGGCAAGACGGCCGAGCCCGTCGTCGGCCTGATGACGGAATGGGTGAAGGGCAACGATCTGGAAAAGCGTTCGGCCTCCGGCGATCTCGGCGGCACGATGCGCCTCGGCGCCTACCGTGCGGCGCTGAAGGGCGGCACGAAGATCGCCGACATCTATGGCTCGACGGATATTTCGGAGCGCCATCGCCATCGCTACGAGGTGAATGTCGAGTATAAGCAGCGGCTGGAAAACTGCGGCCTCGTCTTCTCCGGC